>JBEAUN010000067.1:0-12965 GCA_041161415.1 Pseudomonadota bacterium
AGGCCGAGGAGTCGAAGAAGGCCGAGGAGTCGAAGAAGGCCGAGGAGTCGAAGAAGGCCGAGGAGTCGAAGAAGGCCGAGGAGTCGAAGAAGGCCGAGGAGTCGAAGAAGGCCGAGGAAGCGAAGCAGGCCGAGGAAGCGAAGCAGGCCGAGGAAGTCAAGAAGCCTGAAGCATCAACCCCGCAGCCCAACCCCGCGTCGGACAGCGAGGGGCAGGCGCTGGCAAAGCATGCCGATTCCATCCAAAGCCTTATTGATGGCGGAATCGTGCTTGATTTGGCGCAGAAGCCGGATGCAGTGCCTGATGGGATGATTACGACCAAAGATGTGGCTGCACTGGCCGGGAGCGAGCGTTTTGATGCTTTGCCGGATGACTTGAAGCGCCTCGTCGCCAAGTTGCGCGATGACCCGAATCTCTTCTCGGAGCTCGCCGGGGTGGGCAGCAACAAGGATGGTGCCATTCACATGGACCAGGTGGTGACTTGGGCCCGTGAGCATCTGCCCGAGGTCAATGCAAGCCGCTACTCCCTTGCCGTGGAAGGCTTGGCAGTGATTCGCGATAACGCCGGTTTTCTGGATACCGCCGCGGGTGAAGGGCTTGATGGCGCCGTCGGGCAGGTCGATATCCAAGCTGGTGCCAACAGCTTTGCCTTGAAAGCGAGCCAAAGAGAAGTGCTGATTAAGATCGCCGCCGACCCCAAGGTTTTCAATATGCTTGAGCTGGTGGATGGCAAGCGCGATTACCTGATCGATGTGATGAATAACGGCTTGCCCCCGGATGAAAAACAGGCGCATTACAGTGAGAAATTTTCCGAGCTGCAAAAAGATCTGAGCAGTGAGCCCTTCGCCGAATCCTTCGGCACCCAGGAGCTTGAAGATGAAGCCGCCAAAAAAGACGCGAGCGAGCGCATCAAGGAGCTGTCCAAAGACCCGGGCGCCTTCGCGGCTGCTGATCGCATGGATGGTTCGCTCGATGGCAAGGTGACCTCGGCCTTGCAAGGCGCCGAGGACCAGGCCTGGTCTTCGCGTTTCTTGCAGTCTGCGGCGAATGACGGCAGTGGTGACACCGTCATGCAGGCCGCGGTGAAGAATCTGATTGAAAAATACGGCGAGCTCGATACCTCTTCGCTCCCCGAGCAGCGTATCGTTGACTTAGGCTTTGTGATTACAGCCAATCGGGCGGATATCGACAAAGCAGGCGGCGAGCCGAACGAGAAATTCAGTAAGGACGGGCTGCGTGCCGCAGTCGAAGACACGAAAAACAAAATTTCCGATGCCGACCGCGAAACATTGAAAGGCCTCGTAGACGACGAAGACGCGATGCGGGAGCTGGATAAGCTTGATGGCAGCGAAGACGGGCAAGTCAATTTCTTGAACGTGCAACAGATGGTGACGCTCGCCAATCAATCAAGCTTTAGCAAAGCCATGTCAGCGAAGGCCGCGCTGTCTCAAGGTGTGCCGTTGCCGGATGATGAATTCAGCGCGGACATCGATGCTGCCTATGTATCCGATCGCATTCTCGATGCGGGCAAAGTCGATCAAGTGTTAGCCCGCATCATGTCTGACCCGACGGTACAATCCGATCTTTCCACAGAACTGGTGTCCGTGACACCTTTCCCAGAATCCCGCGCCAAAGAAGTCCTGGCGGAAATTGCCAGCCCCTATTACGCCCGGATGATTCGCGATCTCGAAAAAGAGCAGGGCGCAGATAAAGCCCAAGAGCGGATGCAGTCTGATCTTGCCGTGCTGGCTCAGCTTGAAACCGGCTTGTCGAACAAAAACGGCGGGCCCTTCCTGATCGACGGCGCGAGCCCCTCGCAGGTGGCATCGCAGAAACTCTCCCAGAACCTCGCGTTGATACTTTTCAACGAAGGCAATTTTACGAACACCCAAAAAGAGGTTGCCAGTCAGGCGATTGGCGATGTGCTGAATGTTGCCATGGGCTTGCGGGCTACTCAGGCCAGTATCCGTCTGACGGGCAATTTCCAGGCGCTGGTCGATGGCATGGACAAGCTGAAAGCGGAATTCGCGCAATTTAAAGGCAGCATCCCGCGGCTCGCCGATACCCTGGCCGATATTTTTAAATCCGCGCAGGAAGGTGGGCGGCGAATTGACCAATACACGCCACTTCTGGGCGATGTGGAAAGGCTTCAATCCTCTGGCGCGATCAGTGCGGCGGCAGCTGATGAAGCCAAGGGCTTCTTGTCGACATTGAATAAACATGGCTTGATGGGCTCAGCCGCCGGGGTGTTTGGTGTGGCATCAAGCGCCTATCGCTTGGCCGACCCAAATGACCCGGCAAGGCAAGGCGACCCATGGGGCCGCTTGTCGGCATCCTTGGGGCTGGTCGCGACCTTGAGTTACTCAAGCTCGATCGCCAAAACCGGCGCCGTGCTGGTCGATCAATTCGCTGGCCGTCCGGTGAGCGCAGGTTTCTCAGCCGCGCTTGACGACACCTTCCCTGATCTCATGAGAGCCGCCATCAAAACCGACGCGGCCAGCGCAGCAGCGGCCAGCGTCGATGTCACTGCCCGTGCTGGCAGTGCCGCCACTCGGGCCGCTGCCGCAATCCGAGGCGTTGGCCTGCTTTCTGATGTGGCAGGTGGCGCCATTTCCGTGGCCTTGGGGGTACATGACATCGTCAGCGGCGCCAAGTCCGGTGATGCCGGGTTGATCACATCCGGCAGCCTGAATGTCGTCGCCGGCTCAGCCTGGACCGGCGCCGGGGTGGCCGCGTTGTTAGGCAGTTCAGTTGCGCTGCCCTTGCTGGTGGCCGGCGGCGTGTTCGCCCTTGCTGCGATGGTTGTCACCGCGATTTTCCGGCCCTCGCCGACCGATGAATTCGCCGATCGTTTCCAGAACGAATGGGGCTCCCTGGGGGTTTTGAGAGAAAACTGGCGCGATGGTGCCGATGGCATCAAGAATTGGTATCTGGATAATATCGAGGTGGATGATTCGATCGGGGGAATGTCTTGAAATCCTGAAGCGTCCCGCCGCGAAAATCGCAACGTGACCCGCAATCGAAAAGCTCGCGACTGCTCAGGAACAATGGTCTTTAAATTTTAATGGGCCCTAAACACTCAAAATGCACAGTGGCGGCCTCAAAATTTAATGAGTGCCGCCAAGGCAACAACCGGGCCCTCGCTTGGTCTCCGCTCAATGCGCATGCACGAAATACTGCCTTGCCAGGGGCACCGTTTTTGAAAGTCCGTATCCCATGAGAACCCGAAAGCGGCGCTTTGAGCACCGGCCTTAACGCGTTCGTTTTTTTGCTGCCAGCAAGCCAAAGATCACCGCGCCCAAAAGGGCGTGTTCACCCATCCACGGAGTGTTGAACAACCCGGCGATTACCGGCACGGCCAGCGCGCCCAGTGCGGCGACCCAGAGCCAATCAGTGTCCCCCTGGCGTGCCGCTTGGCCGAGCATCCCGGCCACTAATCCGAAATAGGTGATCAGACCAAAAAGACCCAGCACCCCTTCTTCCACTAGTTTATTGAGGAAAAGATTGTGGGCGTGAGTCAGGTGGCCGCGGGCATCGTAAGCAAGTGGTCGGTCGAAATGCAGCTTGTCGAGGTCAATCGAAGAAAAGTTGCGCGGGCCCACTCCCAACAGCCCGTGGCCGCCTTGGGTTATCTGCGCCCAGGACACTCGCCACAGGGTGAGCCGCTGAGAGTCGCTTTCGTTGGTGGGGGTGCCCGCGATCCCTATTTCCACCTTGTTCAAAATCCGGTCTTGATCGAAGACATTCGGCAAGCTGAAAATCAGCACGCCCGAGAGCGCGGCCACGCCAAGGGCAAGCGGCAACAGGCGTCGCGCAGCGCGGGTGATAGCAGAGAGCGCCAAGGCCGCACCCACGGCCAGCACTGCACCTCGGCTCGCCATGCCGGCAAGTCCCATTAGCAAGATGACCAGTGCCAGAAACCACATTACGCGGGTGCGCCGTGATTGGGTGGTGTCGATGAATTTGCCCCAGGCCAATAGCGTGATCATGCCGGTGTAAATTGCCGAATGCGTCACCACGCCCACTGAATGCAATTCCAGCGCGGGCCGCACACCGCTCACCGCGTCCCACACGCCCCAGAGGATCGCCACCACGGTGCCCAGCGTGGCGGAGATCGCCAAGCGATTTTGCTCCTCACCGGAAAACCCGGCGCGCAGCACCACCATGCACACCAGGGCTTGGCAGAAGGCGTCCTTCAAGCCTTTGCCGGCATTGTCGAAGGGCGCATTCGTCCAGGTGGAAAGCGCGGTGACGCCCACCACTGCCAGCAGCGTGATGTCGAGCGTGCTCCAGCCGGGCCTGCGCCATTGGCCGGTGAAGGCCTGCGCCATCATCACCACCGCGAGTACGCCGAGCAGGATATTTTTGGGCGCCTCAAAAAGAGGCAGCGTAAATAGCAAAGCCCGCAGCGTGAAAAACGAGGCCTGGTGAAAACGTTCGGATAGGTTTTTGCCGGGCAGGGATGCGCTGGTTGTTTCCATATCGACTCACTCGCAGGGTTGATGTAGCCAGTCGGTGTGTGCGCGGCTGGCAAGAGGCAGGGTATGGGTTTGATCAGGCGGCGGGGTTTCGCGTGTGGCCGCGTTCCAGGTGGCCAGGCGCTGGTGATGAAGCCGCGAGATGATGAAATCCGGTTGGTTCGGTCGCGCGAAGGCGGCGGGGGTGAGCGCTGTCGTGGGCGGGCCCAGGAGATTGGCGGCCACATGCGAAAAGCTCGAGCCCGGTGTCGCCAAGAGCACGCTGCAGCAGGCGAGCGAAAAAAGATCGGCCACTGGATGCACTGCGCTGTCATGCCCGGCATGGTTGTGCGGGCTGCTGGCCCAGTCCATCACGAAACAATCATCGCGCTTGGCAAACGGTTCGAAATCCGCCAGCTTGCCATTGAGCGACAAAAAGAAGCGCACATCCGGCTGCAAGGCTTTGATGCTATCCATCATCGCCACATACCACCACAGCGGCACCGCCGCGTGGGAATGCGAGAGCGGTTGATAGCAGTCAGTTTCCTCGCCACGAAAATCACCGCGACGCACATGCACCCCCACCACCGGGTGATCGCCGCAAAAGGCGGCAAAGCGGGCCTCGATGTGGCGGGCGAGTGCGGGGATGATGGAAAGTCGCGCACCCAGCGCGCCATAGCCCGCGTCGAGCAGCGGCGCGCGGCCATAAAACCGGCGCAGATCAAGCGTGTGGGCGCGGGCGGCGTGTTTTACATCGTCATCGCACTCAAAGTGTCGGGGCTTGGTGCGCAGCAGCCGGCGCGGCCAGGTCAATTTGCCAGCGCGGCTGCCCGCCACGCGCAGCACATCCAGCTCGGGCCAATCGAGGGTGATCGATTGCCCACCCAGCTCTGCGATGGCAAACGCGATATTGAGCGATTCGATGCGATTGCCCAGCCCGGCAAAATCGCGAATGAAAATACTCGGCTCGAAAAGCCGGAGCGGCACGCGCGCAGGCCGCTGGCTCATCCTCGCCCCCCTTTTGCGGCGGCATGAAACAAGGTTTCCATGCGGCAGATCATGCCCTCACGCGAGAAGTGCTCTGCCACATGGGCTCGGGCGGCATGGCCCAGGGTTTGGCGCAGCAGCGGCTGCTCAATCAGCGTCTTGAGCTTGGCGGCGAGGGTGGCGGCATTCTGCGCGGGCACCAGCAGGGCGGTGCGCTGATCGATGGCGGCCTCGGTGATGCTGCCCACATCGGTGGTGATCGCCGGCAGGCCGCACAGCAGCGCTTGCAGCAGCGCCTGGGGCACGCCTTCATTGGCATAAGAGGGCAGCACGAAAATATCCATCGCCTGCAGCCAGGGCACGACATCGGCCTGATTTCCGGCAAAGTGCACGCGATCAGCGATCTTGAGTTCGGCTGCCTGGGCTTCCAGGGCCTCACGTTGGGGGCCGTCGCCCACCACCAGCAAGGTGGCTGTTGGCTGCGCCAGCTGGGCGAAGGCCTCGAGCAAATAGCGATGCCCCTTCCAGCTGCGCAAGGTGGCGACGATGCCGATGATCAGCGCCTCTTCGGGTAGGCCCAGCGCGGCGCGGGCGGCGCGAACATCACCGGGGCAAAAACGGGTGGTGTCGATGCCGGTGGGCACCGAGGTGATTCTCTGCGCGGGATAGCGGTTGTCGCGAATCAAGGTGTCGCGCAGTTTTTCACCGGTGGTGACGATGTGTGTGGTGGCGCGGGTGTAAAGCCAGCGGGTGGCGCGGTTGTGCGGAATCGGCGCTGAGATATGGCGGGTGCGGAGGGTGGGGGTGGTGCGCCCCAGGCTCTTCAACGCCAGCGCCACCAGCCAGGCATCGGTGGAGCTGTGGGTGTTGATGACATCGGCCTCTTCGCCTTTGAGCCAGCCGCGCAGGGCAAACAGCCCGCGCAGGTTTTTACGCCCGATCGGCAGCGCCACAGCGCGCATACCGCGTTTCTGCGCTTCGGGCAGGATGCGCGATTGCGGCGCGCAGACCAGGGTAATGCGATGGCCGCGTGCCATCATGCCTTCGCATTCGGACAAGATGCGCAATTCTTGGCCGCCCCAGCCGCAGGAGGCTTCGGTGTGAATGATGTGCAGCGCGTGTGAGCTCATGATGCGGAGAATTGTATCGAATGCAGTTTGGCGTACATCCCACCGGTTTCTATCAGCGCGGCATGGGGCCCGGTTTCCACCACCTGTCCATGCGCGATGACCGCGATGCGATCGGCATTTTCAATGGTGGATAAGCGATGCGCGATGATGAGCGTGGTGCGCGCGGCCATTAATGTATCGAGCGCCGCTTGCACATGGCGCTCGGATTCGGAATCCAGCGCCGAGGTGGCTTCATCGAGAATCAGGATCGGCGCGTCTTTGAGAATCGCCCGGGCAATGGCGATGCGCTGGCGCTGCCCACCGGAAAGCTTCACGCCATTTTCACCGATCAGGGTGTCAAGGCCCTCGGGCAGGGCGTTGATGAAATCAAGCGCATGGGCGGCGCGCGCGGCCTCGATGATGGCCGCTTCGCTTGCGCCTTGCATCGCGCCATAGGCGATATTGGCGCGCAGGGTGTCATTGAACAGCACCACATCCTGGCTCACCATCGCGATATTGGCGCGCAGGCTCATCAGGCTGATGTCGGCGATGTCATGGCCGTCGATCAAAATGCGCCCGGCCTGCGGCGAGAAAAAACGCGGGATGAGATTCACCAGCGTGGTCTTGCCCCCGCCCGAGGTGCCCACCAGCGCCAAGCGTTCGCCCGCGGCCACGGTGAGGTCGATATCCTGCAAGGCGGGGCGCGCCGCGCCGGGGTATTGAAACCGCACGCCTTCGAAACGGATTTCGCCGCGGGCGCGGGGCAGATCGATACGGCCCTCATCGCGCTCGGGCGGCTCATCCATCAAGGCAAACACACTTTCCGCCGCCGCCAGCCCGCGCTGCAGCGGGGCGTTCACATCAGTCAAGCGCTTTAACGGCGCGAGCAGCATCAGCATCGCGGTGATGAAAGACACAAAGCCACCCACCGTGGTTTGATCGCGGGTGGATTGATCCAGCGCCACCGCGATGATCACCGCCAGCGAAAAAGCCGCGCACAGCTGCGTGATCGGCGTGATCAGGCCAGCGGCAATGCTGTAGCGCATGGCATAACCGCGCTGCTCTCGGGTGGCGGCGAGGAAGCGGCGCTTTTCATGCGCCTGCCCGCCGAAGAGCTTCACCACCCGATGCGCGCCGATGCTCTCTTCCAGCACCCCGGAAATCTTGCCCAGCGCCTGCTGCTGGCCGCGGCTCATGCGTCGCAGCCGGCCGGAAAAAAGCTTCACCACCACCGCCACCAGCGGAATCATCACGAAGGTGATCAAGGTGAGCTTCCAATTGAGATACACCAGCAACGCCAGCAGCCCCGCCACCGTCAGGGTGTCGCGCACCAGCACCGTGATCACGCCAGTGGCTGCGCCGGTCACACCGGTGACGTCATAGGCCACGCGAGACAAGAGCGACCCGGAAGACTGATCGGCAAAATAATCGGTGGGCAGATTCACCAGCCGATCAAACATGGCATTGCGTAAATCAGTGACGACATTATTCGCCACCCAGGCCAGGCTGTAATCCGCGATGAACCCCACCACGCCGCGCACCAAAAACAACAGCACCACCAGCGCCGGGTAAAACAGCACGCCATGCTCGCCCTGGCCGCGGCCGAAATTGCCATCGAGCAAGGGCTTCATGATCGCCGGGAACACCGGCTCGGTGGCCGCTGTGGCCGCCATGCACAGCAGCGCCACCACAAAGGCGGGCCAGTAAGGGCGCACATAAGCAAGCAAACGCAGATACAGCGTGCGGCTCTGGGCAAATGTTGAAGACATGAAGGGGCAATGAATAGTCAATCGGCCGATTATAACGGAGGGCACGCCCCCCGCTTCAGCCTGCCATCAACTGCCAGGGCAATCGCATGAATCCTCTGCGAGGATGCGACTCGCCCCGGCTGCTGCGGTTGCCCGTTCCCCCACCGGGGTCGCCGTGAGAGAGCCCTTTAACGCAGTCGGGGCGGGGGTTTTGGGGTGAAACCGCGGGTGGGTGACTTCGTCCCCACGCGTTGTCTCCCGTAGCCAAAAACGCGCGGGTAGCTTCGTTACCCACCCCACCGGGTCTCAATCCGAGACCCTCGCCATTCGGCTGATATGACGGGCGCAGAGCCCTGTCATCAAGCACCGCACACTGCCTCAGCACTTCCCCCGCGCCTCGGCCTTGCGCTTTTCCACCGCTTGCAGGATGTCCCGCTTCTCCCGCTCGCTGGCATCCAGCCAGCGGGCAATTTCATCCGCCGTGCGATAACACCCCACGCACACGCCGCTCACTGGGTCGAGCTTGCAGACTTTGATGCAAGGGGAGACCACGCTCATGGCCGGCACCGCGCCCGCGCCAGATGTGATTGCGGCGCGCGGCCCAACACGCCGCTGATGAACTGCGCCGCGGCGATGAGCTTATCCAAATCCACGCCGGATTCGATGCCCAAACCCTGCAGGAGATACACCACATCCTCGGTGGCCACAGTGCCCGAGGCGCCCGCGGCATAAGGACAGCCGCCCAAGCCTGCCACGGACGAATCAAACACCGCCACCCCCATCTCAAGGCAAGCGTAGATATTGGTCAGCGCCTGGCCGTAGGTGTCATGAAAATGCCCGGCGAGTTTTTCCACCGGCACCACGGCGCCCACCGCCTCGATCATGCGTTGTGCATGAAGCGCAGTGCCCACGCCGATGGTGTCGCCCAAGGAGACCTCATAACACCCCATGTCGGCCAAGGCCTTGGCCACCGCAGCCACCGCCTGTGGCGCCACCGCGCCCTCGTACGGGCAGCCCAGCACACAAGACACATAGCCGCGCACCTTCACCCCGGCCTCCCCCGCCGCCGCCATCACCGGCTCGAAACGGGTGAGCGATTCGGCAATCGAACAATTAATGTTTTTCTGCGAAAAGGCCTCCGAGGCCGCAGCGAACACCGCCACCTCCTTGGCCCCCGCCGCCAGCGCGGCTTCAAAGCCTTTGAGATTGGGGGTGAGCACCGAATACGACACGCCCGGCCGGGGCGCAATCCCACGCATCACCTCGCTGGCATCGGCCATCTGTGGCACCCATTTGGGCGACACAAACGCGGTGGCTTCGATGTGCTTTAAGCCGGCCTCACCCAGCCGCTCGATGAGCGCGAGTTTGTGCGGCGTGGCAATGGCTTGGGGTTCATTCTGCAGCCCGTCACGCGGGCCGACTTCGACGAGTTTGACGTGGGTTGGGATGGGCATGGCTTCAACCTGAAAATGCGAGCGCCAAGGGTACCCGACAAGTGGCCGATGGTGGGGCATTGCATGCGTCTGCTATCGCGAAAACAAAGACGCCCGCCAAGCGGCTATTCCATCAGCATCAAACGAGAAGCGGCGCAGCGCCTTGATCCTGCCCCATCGCTGCGACCAAATGCCCTACAAACGCCGCCATGCTGAATTTTTCCTGGTAGGCCGCCCGCGAATTTTGCCCGAGCCGAGACACCAGCGCCTCATCCTCCATCACCCGCCGAATTGCGATTGCGAGCGCGCCCGGGTCACGCGGCGGCACCAGCAGCGAGGTGATGTCATCACTGGCGTATTCCAAGGTCGTGACGGTGCGCGTGACGATGGTGGGCTTGGCGCAGGCCATAGCCTGAATCAGCACCATCTGCCCAGCCGAGATATCCTCCACCGCCAGCGGGATGACCACCGCACGGGCATGGCGCAGCCAACGCACATAGTCGCCGTCATAACAGCCGCGCAGCAGATGCACATTCGGTGGCACCGTCAGACCTTCGAGCATGGCGGCGTTGTCGCAGACCACATACAGCGCCACATCCAGCGGCGCGACAGCGGCAAACAGCGTGGCGTAATCCCGCCCGGAGCGACCGGCGGTTAAAAGATAAGGCTGCGAGATCGGCGGCGCACATCCCTCATCCACCGTGAGGTGCAGCCCATAAGGCACAAAAGAAAAGCGCGCACGACACGGCGAAAATTGCTCGGCATAATGGCGCGCCTCCAGCGTGGAATGGCAGATCACCTGATCGACGCAATCAAACACCCCGCGAAAATAGGCCTGCCGCAGACGATTCATCAGCGCGTGGCGGCGCTGCGTGTAGATAAACCCCAGCAGCACAATCCGCGGCGAGTGACGGCGCAACAGAGCGCGCAGCAACCCGAATACCCGCGCTTCAAGATGAGAATTGACTACCACGGTGTCTGGGTACGGCTTGCTGATCAAAAGCGAGCGCACCGCCGATTGCAGCGCACGCCCCACCACCTTGGGCCACCCGCACACCACCAGCCAAAGCCGTGAGCGATAGCGCAACGACATCGGCGCAGAAAAAAGCCGATGCGCCACCTGCTGTGCGCGCAGCGCGATGGCAAAGGGCGATTGGTGGGCGTCGTTGGAGAAGGTGGCGAAAAAATGAATCATCCGGGGCTGCTGGCAAAAGCGCTGTTGTACTCGCGTGATGCTCTTCTTGCGCGGGATTTTGACCGGGGGAGGGGAATTTTCCTCGTCGTCGTGTGCAGACTGAGCGTCTGCATTAGAAAACGGGTTGGCGGTCATGGTGCGCGTAAGCCGAAAGGGAATCTGCTACCGAATCTCCGTCAGGGATTGCGTCCGCTTCATTAGCCACCTTGCGGCGATAACCATGAGAACCGGGCTGATTGAAAGCTCACGACGCGCACCAAATGTCCTACTTGAATAAGACTATTCGTGTAATTAAAATAATAGTTTTGAGAAACAGGAGACAGTGATGCTTCAAACCCTGCGAAAAGCGGGCGGCTCGCTCGTGATGACTGTGCCCAAAGCTTTTATTGAACAAAATGGCCTGAGCGAAGGCTCTCAGGTTGAACTCCATCTGCTTGGCAAAAAGATGACCGTGGAAGCGCCAACTCGTCCGCGCTACAAACTGGCCGACCTGATGGCAGAAATGCCGGAAGGTCTGCCACGCGTTGAAGGCTGGGACACCATGCCCGATGTCGGACTGGAGAACGGCTGATGGCATACCTGCCGAACCGGGGCGACATCGTGCATCTCGATTTCGACCCGTCTTCCGGGCGAGAGATGAAAGGGCCGCACTTCGGTCTTGTCCTCAGTGGCAAGCCCTTCAATCAACAAGGGCTGGCGATGATCTGCCCCATCTCGCAAGGTGCGGCAGCCGCAGCACGCACCTTTGGGACCGTGGTCACGCTGATCGGTGCCGGCACCGACACCCAAGGCGCCGTACATTGCCACCAACTGAAATCGCTGGACTGGCGCGCGCGAAATGTGCGTCTCAAGGAGCAGGTGCCGCAACACATCGTCGAGGAAGTGCTGGCCCGAGTCGAGGCGATTTTGTTTGGTTGATTAATCGGGCACGCGACGAACCTCGCCTCGCGCGCACTCTGTCTGGCTTAGAATGGTGACCCTGCCGTTGCTTCTCTAACACGAACAAAACTGGCCAGCCGAATCTCGGCCTACGTGGTGCGCAGCCCACAGTAGCAGTGCTAGCCTGCCAAAAACTTCCATCACACCATGCGCCCCTTTTCGATAAAGATCTTTGTGCCTTCCGGCGACCCAGAAGGGGTTCGCATTGTTTCGCGGGATGACTGGCCAGGGAAAGCGATTCTTTTTCCTCGCGAGCTGCTTGGCGAGGTGAAGGGCCGCCGGGAATATCAGCAACCTGGGGTATATCTGCTCGCAGGCGGCAAGAAGCTCTATATCGGCGAAGGCGATCCCTTGGGTGAGCGCCTCGGCAGTCACGCCAGAAACAAAAATTTCTGGACCAGGGCGGTTTTCTTCACCGCTGAAGGGGGCAGACTTAACAAAGCCCACGTGCAACACCTCGAATCAAGACTGGTTGCGCTGGCGCGCGAGGCCAGTTTGGCCGACCTGGAAAATGGAAACCAGCCGCTAACACCCGCTTTAAGCGAGGAGGAGCATGCATCAGCAGAAAATTTCCTGAGGGAAATTCTGCTGATGTTGCCCTTATTGGGGTTCTGGCAATTTGATGAGGATCGGCAGGACGAGGCCGACGCAGAACTTCAAGAAGATGCGCAACAAAAAATTGCCGAAAAACGGAATGGAAAACGAGCGAGCGTCTACTCCGGACTCCCCCGAGGAATGCAGTTCACATTCATCAGCAGCACAGGCATGCGGTCGAGACTCGAACTCGTTGATGGCGGGGTAGTGGTCAAGATGGGCAGTGAGGCAGTTCTGGAACCTAAGCACCATTTTGAAATTCACGGCGCAAGTTACGCGGCCAAGCGTCGAGAGCTCATCGAGTCGGGTATTCTGCAAGAGAAGGATGGGCGATACGTTTTCTCTGAAGACCAATTTTTTGCTTCGGCTTCAGCCGCAGCGTCTGTCATTGCAGGTCAGAACCACAACGCAGATCACTGGGCTGCCGATGATGGCTCGAACCTGGGTGAGATTCTTAGACAAGCAAGGTCGGGAGCTCCTGTCCGAGTCCCTGAAGCTGACGC
>JBEAUN010000135.1:0-4926 GCA_041161415.1 Pseudomonadota bacterium
CAGTCTGGGGTAGATCATGGGTTTCCTCAACGCGCCCGGCGGGCCAACGCCACGGCATCATCCAGCGCTTGCTTGGCGGGTTTCTGATTAGCCCACAGGGCCTCGAGTGCCTCATTCAGAATCTTCTGCACCTCGGCGCGCCGCAGCATGGTGGAGGCGCGAGAAACCTCAGTGGCCGGCTTGTGCGTGAGCGTCGAGATCGCCACCCGCACACTGGCCAAATCGTCTTTCATCAAATCGCCGCGCGCGGCATAAGCCCCGGCGCGATTAAGCGGCAAGCCACCCAGATTGCGCTGCAATTCCACCTGCGATTGGGCGGTCAGCAAAAACTCCATAAAGGCCGCGATCGCCTTGTACTGCGCTGCGCTTTTGCCCTGTGCCACCCACAGGGCCGAGCCATTGGAAAGCGTGTTTTGCGGCGCGCCGAAGTAATCCTCATGATGAGGTAGCGGCGCCACACCCACTTCGAAACGGGCATTACGCACAAAGGCCGGATAGGCCGAGGAATTCGCCGTCAGCACCGGACACTCGCCGCTCACAAAATGCGCATGCGCTTCATCTCCGCGGCCGAAGATGCGCAGATACCGGCTCTTATACCAGCTCGACATCAGCGCCAGGTGCTTGACCTGGAGGAGGCCATTGAGATTGAGGCTGCCATTGGCCACCGGCTCGTTGTGCCAGGCGCTGGTGTTTTCGATATGCACCCACACCGGGTCTGCAGTGGTGTAGGGGCAGGCCACGCCGCGGTCATTGAGCGCGCCCAGCCAGCCTTGCAAGGCCTGCCAGGTGGCGGGCGGCTGGTCCGGGTTGGCCCCGGCGGCGCGGATGGCATCGCGGTTATAAAACAGCACCGGCGTGCCCAGCGCAATCGGCAGTGCCAGCAGGCGATTTTGGCTATCGACCACATTCGCCGCGAGCGTGGGCGGTGGGCGGAAGGTTTCAAGCGATGCACCGGCTTCGGCCATCACCTGATGCAAAGGGCGCACCCCCGGTTTGCCGGCCAAAAATGTCACCCCTGCCTGCTGATTCAAGAGCACAAGCTCGGCGCTGCTGGCTGCTGGTACGTCGCGCTTCACCACCGACACCGGCAAAGGCGGAGAAGTGGCATTGAATCGGGCGACCACTTGGGCAAGCTGATCTGCGGAATCAGTATCGAGCGAATGGGCAAGCTCGATGGATTCCAGTTTCTGGGGCGTCTGCACCACTTGCCCAGGACGTTTGGGCTTGGGCGTTGCCGCCTGACACACTACCGTTCCGGCACACAACAAACACATCAAACCCCACTTCCACCAAACCAACCCCTCTCTCAAAGCGCATTCTCCGGAAAAGTTAAAAGCAAGAAAAAACGGACGGATTATCCGTGAAAGCACGAATTTATCCACCTCAAAAGCACGCCGCCGATCGGGAAAGATGAGTGGCCTGTTCGGGGCTTCCCCCAGGGCCGAGGCAAATTGGGCACACCCCTCACTTTCACAATCTTTTGGAACTGAAAGAGATCAGAGACTACCAACGTATGAATTTTTAGATTGTTTTTCAGTTTTATGGTGGCACCCCCCTGCCACACCACGGAGACAGCAATGGAAAAACTTGCATTCGACCTGAATAGAACCGGCATGGCAGATGTCGAGGTCGGAGATGAAATTCTTCTCTACTTCGCTCAAACCGGACAAATGGCTGCCACCAGCGTAAAGCAGGCCATCGAAGAAGCCCGTCAGGATGCCCGGAAACAGCAAGAGACCAAGGAGAAGAATGAAAAAATCCAGCGCGATCTGGATGGCCTCCTTGCAAAACTTCCAGAGCAATCGAAACCAGGCAACATCGCGGAAATTCAAAAGCTCCTGCAAGAAATCGCTGGCAACCAAAAGCTGACGGAAGACCAGCGGCGTAGCGCCAAAGATCTGATTGCTCAACTCAACCTCACAAAACCAGGCGATCTGGCACACAACACGCTACCCACCGACAAATGGGAAAAACTCCAATCTATCGCAAAAAAATACGAACAAGGCACTGGCCCCCTCTCGGCGAATAATCGCACCAGTATTCTGGCCTGGATCACGCTCTACACCGGGGAGAAACACGGCAAAAAATTTATTGGCTCTGAAACCAGCAAGCCCGCCGCCAGCCCGGAAGATCTGAAATTCCTGAATGATGTTCGCAAGTACCTCAACGAACGTCAGCAAAAACCCCGTGAGATCGACTGGCAGCAAGTGAACACGGAATTGCGTTCGCTTTTCACCCAGCACGCGGAGTCACAGAAAGAAACCTACATTGGCGAAGATGAGGCAGTGCGCACCGTCCAGCTTCAACTGGGCCTGCAGTATTTCAATAACTCCATCAATGGCGCATCCGCCAGCGCGAAGGCCGTTCACGACGCCAAAAAATCCGTTACCGACCGAATTTAATCCAATCTTTTTCAGTGTGGGGCGCCCCGGTCTTTCGGGGCTTTGGGCGGACGAGACGAACATCTCGTCCGTTTTTTTATTCTGCGCCTGACTCACATCAACCCTCACCTTCCCAGCCGATCTTAAACTGAATCAGCGCGGCATTCCCGCCGCGGCATCATTCCACTGCTTCGGGAGGCGTTTCATGTTTAAACATATTCTCACCCCCACAGATGGCTCGACGCTTTCCACCGAGGCCATACAGCAAGCCGTGAAGCTCGCCAAAAGCTTGGGCGCCCAACTCACCTTCTTTCATGCCCGCGCCGATTACCCGGTGTCTTTCTACGGTGAAGGCGCGCTGATCGACCCGACCACGCCAGAACAATTCGCGCAAGCCACCGCCGCTCAAGCCAAGGAGATTCTTGATGCCGCCCAAGCCCTCGCCCGCGAGGCCGGGGTGGAATCTGCCCGCTTGGCAGTGGTGAGCGACACGCCCTGGCAAGCCATCATCGATGCGGCCAGCAGTGCACAGGCCGATGTGATCTTCATGGCCTCTCACGGCCGACGCGGGCTGGCTTCACTGCTATTGGGCTCAGAGACGCAAAAGGTGCTGACCCACTCAAAAATCCCGGTGCTGGTGTACCGCTAGCCACCGTGTCAGCAACGTAAAAAGGGGGTGCCAAGCGCGCACCCCCAAAACCCCAACAGAGAGAAACACGCGGCACGCCAAACTGCGACCGCAGCGCACAGTGTGCGGGCTTTCTGCACACCCGGCCTTGCGGCAAATCAAACCTTTGTTACGGCAAGGCCTTCGACGACTTTCATCACCCGGGCAAGACGCTTTACGTTTTTATGTACCAATTTTTTGGCGAGGGATGGCAAAACACCATCACACTGCTTCGGCAGGCAGGGGGTTTGGCGGCATAATGCCGCTTTGCCATGCCCGTTTTGAGGCGCCAATCTTGTATCAAACAAGGCGCTCAGCGTGCCTGCGGTACGGCCCCAAGGCTTCTGGGGCATCGCGTTTCAGGGACCCCCATGCACATTCCATTCTTCCAGGAAATTTCACGCGCACGCTCGGTTTTGATTGCCGGGGCGGGTGGAGGTTTTGACGTAGTCAGCGGCATTCCGCTTTATCTGCATTTGCAAAATATCGGGGTCAAGGCCGTGCTGGCCAATCTCTCATTTACCGCCCTCGCCTTTTCCGAAGGCGAGGAGGTCTGCAACGGCACATACCGCGTGGATGGGCGGTGCAAAAATCTCCCCTATTTCCCGGAAAAGTATATTTTCGATTGGCTGACTGCCCGAGGGGATTCGCCGGCGATCTATGCATTCTCCAACCAATTGGGTGTCGCCCCCCTGACTCGGGCTTACAACTTCCTGATTGAGCATCACGGCATCGATACCCTCTTGCTGGTCGATGGCGGCACAGACAGTCTGATGTTCGGCGATGAAGCCAAGGTGGGCACCATCGTGGAAGACGCCTGCTCAATCATCGCCGCGGCAGAGGTGCCGGTGGCGAATCGTTACTTGGCAGCAATCGGGTTTGGCGTGGAGCATGAACTCAACCATCATGCCTGCCTGGAAAATATCTCGGCACTCATCAGGGACAAGCACTATCTGGGCGCTCTCTCACTAACCGGCGAAATGGCCGAAGGCGAGGCATTTCTCGATTTGGTGGCTTCTCTGAATGAAAAAATGAGACTCCACCAGAGCATCGTGACCAACTCGATCTCCAGCGCAATGCAAGGTAAATTCGGTGATCACCACTCGACACGCCGTACCCAGGGTACGGAGCAATTCATCAACCCGCTCATGAGCCTGTTCTGGTTTTTCCGGCTTCAAGGCGTGGCTGAACATATCCGTTTCGCCTCCACGATCCGCTCCACTGAAACCATGGATGAAGTTGCGAAGGCCTTTCAGATGTATCGCGCGATGCACAAACGTCGACTGCATCGGGCCATTCCGCTGAAATAAGCGGATTCGGCTCGTGAGCGTGGATAACGTCATGCCATGTGCATGGCCGTGATTCTTTCGGCAAGACAACAAGCGCGACAAGCGCCCTTGCTGGGTACGCCCGACGCGCCGTTAGTGCATGAAACTTGATCAGTGATCCTCAAGATGCGGCGCATAACCTTCTGCCGGCGATCCGGTTTCCGGGTCGATCCAGTCGTTGAGACCAATCTCGTCCTCGACCTCATGCAATGCGCTGCCTGGCTCAAGCGCGAGGTCTTCTTCCTCGCTGGCATTAGCATCGGCCAGGGCTTCCGCCACAGTTTTAAAGGGGCCGAATTCCGCGCCGCTGGCTTCGTCGCACCAGTAACACCCACCGGGCCGCTCGATCACCCGGATACCGCCCGCAAGGGGCTCGGTGTCGCGGTCTGCCACAGATCCTCGCAGTGCCATGCTTGCCTCCTGTGTTGCTAGGGATGGTGTTCAAAACCCATCGCGATGCAGCGCGCCAGTTGTCGCGTGGCCTGCAAGGCGGATTTTGCAGCGTGTGGCGGGTCCCACACGCAAAAAATCCAACGCCGCAGGACGCGTG
>JBEAUN010000173.1:0-3018 GCA_041161415.1 Pseudomonadota bacterium
CTGACATCCTCACCGTGCCTGATGCCATGGGCCTGGGGCTCTATTTCGCCGAGGGCGAGGGGCCGAAATTCGAGCGGCCCTTGCGCGAGGAATGGGCGATTCGCGATCTTGAAGTGCCCGATCCGGCGGGCAAGCTGCGTTATGTGACGGATGCGGTGAGCGAGATTCGCCGCGCGCTGGATAATTCTGTGCCGCTGATCGGTTTCTCCGGCAGCCCCTATACGCTCGCCTGCTACATGATCGAAGGCGGTGCCTCGGATGATTTTCGTGTCATCAAAACCATGCTCTATGAGCGGCCTGATCTTCTGCATCATGTGCTCGATATCAATGCCCGCGCGGTCACCGCGTATCTCAATGCCCAGATTGAGGCCGGCGCGCAGGCAGTGATGATTTTCGACACCTGGGGCGGCTCGTTGTCACATGCGGCCTATCGCGAATTTTCGCTGGCCTACATGGCGCAGATTCAAGCCGGCTTGAAGCGCGAAAAAGACGGCGAGCGTGTGCCTTTGATTGTCTTCACCAAGGGCGGCGGCCTGTGGCTTGAGGCGATTGCGGATATCGGTTGCGATGCACTGGGGCTGGATTGGGCGACGGATATCGGTGAGGCTAAATCGCGTGTGGGTCATCGCGTGGCGCTGCAGGGCAATCTCGACCCTTCGGTGCTCTTCGCCAGCCCCGAGGTGGTGGCGCGCGAAGCCACGCGTGTGCTGGAGCGTTTCGGCTCGGGGCCGGGGCATGTGTTCAATCTTGGGCATGGTATTTCGCAATTCACGCCGCCGGAAAATGTCAGCGCATTGGTGGAAACGGTGCATGGCGTGAGTCGGAAAATGCGCGAGGCAGGCTGACGTGGGAGACCTGCCGATTGGGAGCTTGCAAAGTTTTAGACCATCGTTTCCGATCTGAACACTGCCAAAAGACACGTGCATCAACGCGGTGCCATGAGAAAGATTTGCCAAATGATTTATTCACAGTTCTCAGTGGCCTGCGAGCCCGGTGGCGCAGCATGGGATGTGCCTGGGCGTGGTGTTTAGTGGATTGCTTTAAAAAGAAAAAATGATATATCCAAAACACCGGAGAAACGCCCCACCCAGCATTCCGAAGAATTGTCAAATGCCTTGCTCACAGAGTTATCCACAGCTTTTAAAGTGTTTTCTCACTCTGAAAAGTGAAGATGTGCACATGACCCAATGAGCATCGTTTCCGTCGCCCTTGATCTGCCGCTGCCGAAGTTTTTCGACTATCTCGCGCCCGATGCGAGTGGGGATGACATCGGCCGAGTAATCGAAGTGCCCTTCGGGCCGCGCACCCTGCGTGGCTTGATTGTGGAGGTGAAGGGCGCGCCTAGCGTCGCCAGCCCTAAGCTCAAGACCGCCATCGCGATTGAGCGCAGTATCCCGCCGCTGCCGCTTGAGTGGCGTGCGCTCACCGAGTTTTGCGCCCGGTATTACCACTCGCCGCTGGGCATGGTGATCGCGATGGCGCTGCCGCCCGCTTTGCGCCGCGCCCATGCCAAGCCCAATGATGCCGAGCCCGACCCGCTATTAGCGCTCACGGACACGGGCCGCGAAGTGCTGGCCACGCCAGGCCGCGAGACACTCGCGCGGCGCGTGCTGCATCGCCTGATGCGCGAAGGGCCGCAGCATAAATCGGCGCTGCGCGATGAAGCCAGCAGCGCGGGGGCCACGTTGAATGCGCTCATCAAAAAAGGTTTGGTCGCGCCGATTCACAGCGAGCAGGCGCCGCCGGCAAGACCGGGCCCACCGCTCAAACCCGCGCAGCAGGCCGCGATCGAGGCGATTGCCCAGACCTTCGATAGCTATGCCGCGCATCTGTTGCATGGCGTCACTGGCAGCGGCAAAACCGAGGTGTATCTACAGCTCATCGACCGGGTGTTGGCCAAGGGACAGCAAGCGCTCATGCTGGTGCCCGAAATCGCGCTCACCCCGCAGCTTGAGCGCCGTGTGGCGCAGCGTTTCCCCGGCGCGCGGATTGTCAGCTTGCACAGCGCCCAGTCCGCCGGAGCGCGCTCGCGCGGGTTTTTGCAGGCGATGAGCGGTCAGGCGCACATCATCTTGGGCACGCGGCTGGCGGTGTTCACCCCGATGCCGCGCTTGGGCCTCATCGTGGTGGATGAAGAACACGACGCAAGCTTCAAGCAGCAAGATGGCGTGCGTTATTCCGCGCGCGATCTGGCGGTGTGGCGTGCCCGCCAGCGCGGTATTCCGGTGGTGCTGGGCTCGGCCACGCCGTCGCTGGAATCCTGGCATCACGCCCAGAGCGGGCGTTATCACCTGCAAAGCCTGCCTGATCGTGCCGCCGCGGCTGCCATGCCGCACACCCGCATCATCGACACCCGCCTCATTAAGCTCGACAATGGCTTAAGCCCGCAACTGCTCACCGCGATTGAAGCGAGACTTGAGCGCGGCGAGCAATCGCTGGTGTTTCTCAATCGACGCGGTTATGCGCCGGTGCTGGCGTGCGCGGCCTGCGGCTGGGTGAGCCAATGCACCGAATGCTCGGCCAATCGTGTGCTGCATCTGGCCGATCGGCTGCTGCGCTGCCACCACTGCGGCTCGCAATGCGGTGTGCCCAAAGCCTGCCCGGTGTGCGGCAATCAAGATATCCAGGGCTTTGGCCGCGGCACGCAAAGGCTCGAGGCCTATCTCGCGGAAAAATTCCCCAAGGCCCGTGTGCTGCGTATCGACCGTGATTCAGCCCGTACGCAAAACCAATGGGAGGCGATGCTTGCCTCGATTCATGAAGGCCAGGTCGATCTTCTGATCGGCACCCAGATGCTCGCCAAGGGCCATGATTTTCCGCGGCTCACGCTGGTGGGCGTGTTAAATAGCGATGCCTCGCTCCATGCCGCGGATTGCCGCGCGCCGGAGCGTTTATTTGCGCAGCTGATGCAAGTGGGTGGCCGCAGCGGCCGCGGCGAGCTGCCCGGTGAAGTGCTGTTGCAAACCGAATACCCCGACCATCCGCTTTACCGAGCCCTGGTGGCACATGATTACCCAA
>JBEAUN010000178.1:0-6855 GCA_041161415.1 Pseudomonadota bacterium
GGTGCTGACTCGCCCGGCAGTGTGGGGCGGGGCGGCGGGCTTGGGATTGGTGCTCCTGGGTTGGTTTGCCTACTCGCTGATTCGCTCACGGCGCAAGGTGGTCACCTTGCGTCCCATGAAAGAAGCAACCGCCGAGCCTTCGGATAGTCTTGCCCGAAGACTGCGCTCTGCGCGTGAGTCCATGGCGTCCGGCCGCGCGGAAGAAGGCGCTGAGCGCAAGTCGCCCATTGTTCAGGTGCTTGAGGTTGACGACCCGGTTGTGTCGGGCGCGGCGCTCCCTGCCACGCCTGTCGCGCCAAGCGCCCCGGCGGCGCGCGGTGCGGATGTGGCAAGGCCCGAGCCGGTTGATACGCCCAAGCAGAGTGTGCCCCAAGCGGCTTCCCAATCCAGCGAGCCGGCTGTCGAAGCACCCGTCCAAGCACCCGGTGTTCTCCCCGAGCCCGTCGCCGTTGTCACAGCCAGCCCAAGCGAGCCGGCAGCCGAAACCAATCTGGCTTCGGCGGCGCCTCATGCGGTGTCGGCCTTGCCTGTATCCGAGCCGGTCGTCGTCGAGACACTCCAGCCTGTAGCGCCGGCTGAGACCGCCTCGGAGCCTGAACGTTCATCGCGCACCTCGATTCATCTTGAGTTGCTGCGCGTCTATGCCGCCCGCAAGGAAATTGAGCAATTCGACGCCTTGGCGCAGGAGTTGTATCGGCTCTCGGAAGGAAAGGGCGCCGATTGGCTTGACGCCGCCACGTTGGGCCGCAGTATCGACCCGGGCAATCCGGTGTATGCCTTGCCCGACACCGCGCTTGAGCCTGCTCCGCGGGCGCCGGCTGAGCACCTGATTGAAACGCAGAGTGCTGCACAAGACGCCCCCCAAACACTAACCGAAGCAGTACAGGCGCCAGCGTTGCCCATCGAGGCGCTACAAGCGCCCGTGCCGCAGCCCGCGCCGACCGAGCCGCGACCAAGCGAGCCGCAACCAGGCGAGCCGCAACCAGGCGAGCCGCAACCAGGCGAACCAGACCCAGCGCAAGCGGTGGGTTTGCCCGCGGTGCAGCCGCCCGTGCAATCCCCGGTGGTCGAGGCGCAAGTGGTGCAGGCCCCTTCGCCGATCCTGTCTTCGTCGCCGCCTGCCGGGGTGTGGATGCCCGACCCCTTCGCCGGGGTGGATTTTGATTTCGGTGATTTTTCGAGCAGCCTGCCCAAGGCGTCGAAGCCGGCTCCCGTCGTGACCCATCCGGCGCCGCCCGTGCAGCCGGTGCCGCCTGCTTCGCAGGATGACCCGCCGGCCGCGCCGCTGGAAGCAAAGATGCTGGATTTGTCCGGCATTAGCCTGGATCTGCCCAAGCCCCCCGCGCCGCCCCCGGCCCCGGTGGAAGAAAAGCTCGATGAAGTCGGTGCCAAGCTCGAGCTCGCCCGGGCCTATCACGAGATGGGCGATAAAGACGGCGCCCGTGAGCTGCTCACCGAGGTGGTGAATGAAGGCAACGCCACCCAGCAGGCTGCTGCGCGTGAGATGCTGGGCAAGCTTGCTTGATGTTGCGCGCGTGAGCTTGGATGTGAAGCCCCCGCCCTCCTTGTCCGCCGCTTCCCGCGGCGGCGTGTCCTTGATCGCTGTGTAGAGCCCCATGCTCCACCCTTCCGTCACCTTGCTCCTCTGGCTGGCAGGGGTCTTGTTGGCCCAGGCTGCCTCCGGTGCATGGGCGCTGGGTTTGTGCGCCTTGGCAGCGTTGTTTGCGCTGCTGCGAGCGCGTGAGCGGTTTTTGGGCTTGATTCGCCGTACGCGTTATCTCCTCATCGCGCTGGTGGTGATCTTTGCCTTCTTCACCCCGGGCTATCTCATCTGGCCGCAGCTGGGCTGGGCTTCGCCTTCTGCCGAGGGGCTTGCTCATGCGCAAGACCACGCCTGCCGCCTGATTTTTGTGCTGGCGATGGTGGCCTGGCTGCTGGCTGCATTCACCCCGCAACAGCTGATTGGCGGGCTGCATGGGGTGTGTTGGCCGCTGGGTCTCCTGGGCCTCGACCGCGAGCGGGCGGCGGTGCGGTTAAGCCTGGTGCTGGATTACACCGCACACGCCCGCGCCGAGCGCTCGTGGCGGGAATGGCTGGAATTCGATAGCCCCGCGCCCAGCAACGAGATCGAGATTCCGCGCATGCCGCTCAATCGCGCAGATGCCTTGGCGCTGGCGCTGCTCATCACCTTGGCCGCAATGGCGCTGACAAGGTGGCTGTGATGCGGATTGCGCTGGGCATTGAATACGACGGCGCCGCATTCCAAGGCTGGCAATCCCAGCCACATGGCCAGACGGTGCAAGACCATCTCGAACACGCGCTGTCGATGGTCGCAGCCACCCCCATCACGGTGGTCTGCGCCGGGCGCACTGACACGGGTGTGCATGGGCTTGGCCAAGTCGCGCATTTCGACACCCTCGTGGAACGCCCCCGCAATGCCTGGGTGCGCGGGGTCAATGCGCATCTGCCAGGCAGCGTCGCGGTGCGCTGGGCGGCGGAGGTGGATGAGCGTTTTCACGCGCGGTTTTCCGCCACCTCGCGGCATTATCGCTATGTGCTTTTCAATAGCCCCACCCGGCCGGCGATTTTCCGCGGCAAGGTCGGCTGGCATCACGCTCCGCTCGATGAAGCGGCGATGCGCGAGGCGGCGGGGCATCTGGTGGGCGAGCATGATTTTTCGTCCTTCCGCTCCTCCGAGTGCCAAGCCAAAACGCCGATCAAGCGCTTGATCGAGGTGCGCGTGGCGCGGGTGGGCCAGTGCGTGGTGTTCGATGTTCATGGCACCGCTTTTTTGCATCACATGGTGCGAAACATGGTGGGTGCGCTGGTGGAAGTGGGCCGCGGTGTGCGGGCCCCAGAGTGGCTTAAAACCTTGCTGGAGGCTCGCGATCGCACCCAAGGGCCGCCCACTTTTGCGCCCGATGGCCTCTATCTCACCGGGGTGGAATACGATCTTCCGCAAGGTGCTGGCTGGCAGTTGCCGCAGAACGGTCGTATCATCGCGCCTTTGCCTTCATTTTCCGCGTGAGCGCCATCAAACACCCCGTCCGAGTCAAAATCTGCGGCATCACCCGGGTTGAGGATGCACAAGCTGCCGCCGCAACCGGTGCCGATGCCATCGGCATGGTGTTCTACCCCAAAAGTCCGCGCTGCAATAGCATCCCCCAAGCGGCCAAGATCGCCCGGAGCCTGCCGCCTTTTGTGTGCCGGGTGGGGCTCTTCGTCAATCCTTCTGTCGAGGAGGTGGCCGCAGTGCTGGCAGCCGTGCCGCTTGAAATGCTGCAATTTCATGGCGATGAAGACCCGGCCTTTTGCAAAAGCTTCGATCGGCCCTGGCTTAAAGCCGCTCGCGTCGCCCCCGGGCTTGATTTGGTAGAATACGCGGCTCGATTTGCCGCTGCCGGCGCGAGCGGTCTGGTGCTGGATGCCTGCACTGCAGACTACGGTGGTGCCGGGGTGAGCTTTGACTGGTCGCTCATCCCCCGAAATTTGCCCTTGCCACTGATCCTGGCTGGGGGCTTGAATCCTGATAACGTAGCCCAGGCGATCGCTAAGGTCGCCCCGAGTGCAGTGGATGTGAGCAGCGGCGTGGAGGGTGCTGGCGCGCCCAAGGGCATCAAGGATGCCGCGCTGATCGCCTCATTCATTGCCCAAGCCAAAGCCGGAGCAAACTGATGAATCCTTATGATCTTCCTGATGCCCGCGGGCATTTTGGCCCCTATGGCGGGGTGTTCGTCTCCGAGACGCTGATTCCGGCGCTGGAGGAATTGCGTGCCGCGTATGCCGTCGCCCGGACAGACCCGGCCTTCATCGCGGAATTCGAACACGAGCTTAAATACTTCGTCGGCCGGCCTTCGCCGATTTATCACGCCAGACGCCTCTCGGACGCCTGGGGCGGTGCGCAGGTTTATCTAAAGCGCGAAGACCTCAATCACACCGGCGCCCACAAGATCAACAATTGCATCGGCCAGGCGCTGCTGGCGCGGCGCATGGGCAAGCCGCGCGTAATTGCCGAGACCGGAGCAGGTCAGCATGGCGTGGCCACCGCCACCATCTGCGCCCGCTATGGCCTGGAGTGCGTGGTCTATATGGGCGCGGAGGATGTCAAACGCCAGGCGGCGAATGTCTATCGCATGAAGCTTTTGGGTGCCACCGTGGTGCCGGTGACTTCAGGCTCGCGCACCCTGAAAGACGCGCTCAATGAAGCGATGCGCGATTGGGTGACGAATGTCTCCAACACCTTTTACATCATCGGCACTGTCGCCGGGCCGCACCCTTATCCAATGATGGTGCGCGATTTTCAATCGGTGATCGGCCGTGAATGCATCGAGCAGATGCCCGGGATTGGCGGCCGCCAGCCGGATGCAGTGCTCGCTTGTGTGGGCGGGGGCTCCAATGCCATGGGCATTTTTTACCCCTACATCGAGCATGAAAACACCCGCCTGATCGGCGTGGAAGCCGCCGGCCGCGGGTTGGATTCCGGGCAGCATTCTGCTTCTTTGGTGAAAGGCCGCCCCGGGGTGCTGCACGGCAACCGCACCTATCTCTTACAAGACCAAAACGGCCAGATTATCGAAACCCACTCGGTCTCCGCCGGCATGGATTACCCCGGCGTGGGGCCGGAGCATGCCTGGTTGAAAGACCTGGGCCGGGCGGAATATGTCGCGGTGACAGATGAAGAAGCGCTCGCCGCGTTCCATAGTCTGTGCCGCATGGAAGGCATTATCCCGGCGCTGGAGTCTTCACACGCGCTGGCCTATGCCGCCAAGCTCGCGCCGACCTTGCCGCGCGATCACATCCTGCTCATCAATCTTTCCGGCCGAGGCGACAAAGACATGCACACCGTCGCTGAACAATCCGGCATTCAGTTCTAAACCATGTCACGCATTGAAAAAACGTTCGAGGCATTGCGCGCTAAAAATCGCCGCGCATTGATTCCCTTCATCACCGCCGGCGACCCCGAGCCTGGGCTGACTGTGCCGCTGATGCATGCGTTGGTCGAAGGCGGGGCCGATATTATCGAGCTCGGTGTGCCGTTTTCCGACCCGATGGCCGATGGCCCCACCATCCAGCGTGCCTCCGAGCGGGCGCTGGCCTGGGGCATGAGCCTGCGTACGGTGCTCGCGCTGGTGCATGAATTCCGCCGCAAGGATGCCGTGACGCCGGTGGTGCTGATGGGCTATGCCAATCCGATTGAAGCCTTTGGCATCGCGGCCTTCGGCGCGGCCTGCCATGATGCCGGGGTCGATGGCGTGCTGGTGGTCGATTACCCGCCGGAAGAATGCGCCGCCTTCGCCGGGCAGATGCGCGAAGCGGGCGTGGATCCGATTTTCCTCCTGGCCCCCACCTCCAGCGAAAAGCGGTTTGATGATGTGGGCGCTTTGGGGCGGGGCTACATCTATTACGTGTCGTTGAAAGGCGTCACCGGCTCAGGCACGCTGGATCTGGATGAAGTGATGAGCCGCATCCCCAAAATCCGCGCCCGCGTGGGGCTGCCTATCGGCGTGGGCTTTGGCATCCGCGATGCCGCCACTGCGGCGCGCATTGCAGAGGTGGCCGATGCGGTGGTGATCGGCAGCCGCATCATCGAAGAAATCGAAAGCGCACCGCGTGACGAAGTCATCCCCCGCGTGCGGGGCTTTATCGAAGGCATCCGCGCTGCGCTCGATGCCGTCAAGCAAGAGGCCTCCTCATGAGCTGGATTCAAAAACTGCTGCCCCCCAAGATCAAACGCACCGAGGCTGCCACCAAGCGGGCGATTCCCGAAGGCCTGTGGGTGAAATGCCCCGCCTGCGAGGCCACGCTCTATAGCTCTGACCTCGAAGGCAACGCGAATGTCTGCCCCAAATGCGGCCACCACAACCGTATCCGCGCCCGGGCGCGCATTGATGCGCTGCTCGATCGCGAGGGCCGCTTTGAAATCGGCGCGGAAGTGCTTCCGGCTGACCCGCTCAAATTCAAGGACAGCCGGCGTTATACCGATCGCTTGATGGGCGCCACCGAAGACACCGCGGAAACCGACGCGATGGTAGTGATGCAAGGCGCCATCAAATCCACCCCCGTGGTGGTGGCGGTGTTTGAATTCGATTTTCTTGGCGGCTCGATGGGCTCGGTGGTGGGCGAGCGCTTCGCGCGCGGGGTGCGTACTGCGGCTGAATTGAATCTGCCTTTTTTGTGCTTCACCGCCAGCGGCGGGGCGCGGATGCAAGAGGGTTTGTTCTCGCTCATGCAAATGGCGAAGACCACGGCTTCGCTTACGCTGTTGTCGGCGAAAAAGCTGCCTTTCATCACGGTGCTGACGGACCCCACCATGGGCGGGGTGTCCGCGAGCTTTGCCTTCGTGGGGGATGTGGTGGTGGCAGAGCCGGGCGCTTTGATTGGCTTTGCGGGGCCGCGGGTGATTGAGCAGACAGTGCGGGAGACGTTGCCTGAAGGTTTTCAGCGTTCGGAGTTTTTATTGCAGAAGGGGGCGATTGACATGATCGTTGATCGCCGCCAGATGCGGGATAAGTTGCCGGCTTTGCTGACTTTGCTGAGTCGGCAGAGTGCGCCGGTTTGATGGAGTTTGGCGGAGCACGGTTCCGTTGCCTTCTCGTCTGAGGTTTTTGCGGCGGTTGGTGTTTTCCTGATTTTGTGCGCGGTGGTGGTTGGTGCCTTGGGTTGTGTCGATTAGGGCGGTTGGTCGGGAGTCCGGCCCGACAGCCGGATTACTTTTCTTGCTTGCCCAAGAAAAGTAATCAAAAGAAGGGCACCCCGACCCGTTCGGCCCCTTCGGGGCTGCCCTGCGCTACTCGTCGGGGCGGGCGGGGTGCGCAAACTCGGACCCTTCGGGCCCTCAGACAAGCGCACCCCGAA
>JBEAUN010000225.1:0-5192 GCA_041161415.1 Pseudomonadota bacterium
GTCCAAGAGCTGCGCCACGCGCGCCGGGGCCTCCAGGGGCTGCGCGCGAATCTGCCCGGCCACCTCGCCCAGCACCCGCTCTTGCGTCTGCACAAAAGCCAGCGCCGCCTCGCCCGTCACCGCCTCCACGCGGCGCACGCCGGCCGCCACGCCGCCTTCGGCAATGATCTTGAAAAAGCCGATGTCACCGGTGCGCTGCACATGCGTGCCGCCGCACAATTCGGTGGAAAAATCGCCCATGCCGATCACGCGCACTTCATCGCCGTATTTCTCGCCGAACAAAGCCATCGCACCGCCGGCAATAGCATCGTCATAAGACTTCAAGGCCGCGCTCACCGCATGATTGGCGCGAATCTGCGCATTGACCAGCGCCTCGACACGGGCGATTTCTGCCGCGCTCATCGGCTGCGGGTGAGAGAAGTCAAAACGGGTGCGTTCGGGATTCACCAGCGAGCCCTTTTGCTGCACATGGGCGCCCAACACCTCTCTCAAGGCGGCATGCAGCAAATGGGTGGCGGAGTGATTCCACTGCGCCGCGGCGCGAGAGGACATATCGACTGCCGCCTGGGTGACATTGCCCACAGTCAGTGTGCCCGACACCAGCCGGCCTTGATGGCCGAACACATCGGCGGCGATCTTTTGGGTGTCGGCCACTTCAAACACCCCATGCTCGCTCACGAGCCGGCCGCAATCGCCGACCTGGCCACCGGATTCCGCGTAAAACGGTGTGCGGTCAAGCACCACCACGCCGGTCTCGCCCGCGCTTAATTGATTGACCCGCACCCCATCGCGATACAAGGCCACCACCGCCGATTGCATTTCCAGCGTGTCATAGCCATGAAACTGCGTGGTGGCGCCGTCGTATTCCAGGCCCGCGCCGATCTTGAATTTTGAATGCGCCCGGGCCTGCTCGCGCTGGCGCGCCATGGCGGCATCAAAGCCCGCCTCATCCACCGTGATGCCACGCTCACGGCAAACATCGGCGGTGAGGTCCAGCGGAAAGCCGTAGGTGTCATAGAGCTTGAAAGCCGTCTCGCCATCGAGCACTGCCGGCTTGCCGGCGAGCGCGGATTCGAGAATATCCATGCCGTGTTCGATGGTCTCGGCAAAGCGCTCTTCTTCTTGGCGCAGCACTGCGGTGACCCGCTCGGCTGCTTCGATGAGCTCAGGGTAAGCCTGCCCCATCGCCGCCACCAGATCAGGCACCAGCCGATGGACGAAGGGCTTGGTCTGCCCGAGTTTGTAACCATGCCGAATGGCGCGGCGGATAATCCGGCGCAGCACGTAACCACGGCCATCGGCGCCGGGCAGCACGCCATCGACAATCAAAAACGATGTCGCGCGAATGTGATCGGCGATGACCTTGAGCGAGTTGTTATCCAGATCGTTGCGCCCCGTTTCGCGCGCGGCGGCTTTAATGAGCGCTTGGAAAAGATCGATCTCGTAATTGGAATGCACATGCTGCAGCACCGCCGCGATGCGCTCCAAGCCCATGCCGGTATCCACGCAAGGCCGCGGCAGCGGGTGGAGCACGCCTTCTTCATCGCGATTGAATTGCATGAAGACGAGATTCCAGATTTCGATGTAGCGATCGCCGTCGGCATCGGGCGAGCCAGGTGGGCCGCCGAAAATCCCCGGGCCGTGGTCGAAGAAAATCTCAGAACACGGGCCGCACGGGCCGGTGTCGGCCATCTGCCAGAAGTTATCCGAGGCATAGCGCGCGCCTTTGTTGTCGCCAATGCGCACGATGCGCTCGGCCGGCACGCCGATTTCTTTTAGCCAGATGTCATACGCCTCGTCGTCTTCCTGATAGACCGTGACCCAGAGCTTCTCTTTGGGCAGGCCATAGACGGAGGTGAGCAGCTCCCAAGCGTAATGAATGGCATCGCGCTTGAAATAATCGCCGAAGCTGAAATTGCCCAGCATCTCGAAAAAGGTGTGATGCCGCGCGGTGTAGCCGACATTTTCAAGGTCGTTGTGTTTGCCGCCGGCGCGCACGCTGCGCTGAGCGGTGGTGGCGCGGGAATAGGGACGTTTTTCTTTGCCCAAAAACACATCCTTGAATTGCACCATGCCGGAATTGGTGAACAACAATGTCGGGTCATTACCCGGCACCAAGGGGCTGGAGGCCACGATGGCGTGGCCCTTGGAGGCGAAGTACTCCAAAAATTTGCTGCGGATTTCAGCGCTTTTCATTGGCGGACTTTCCGTTATCTGGCCATGCCGCAGTCTGGACGCACCAGCACCCAGGGCAGGCTTCCAAAAAAGCCGCGATTCTACCACTTCAGCTATAGGGAAATGGATGTTGAAATCACGCGCTGACGCGCCCTGCCGCCCAGAACCCCAGCGCAAACACGGGGTTGCCGGGAATCGGGTGCTCATTGAGGGCCCGCAACCTGCATCCCGACGCGTTTTGATTACCGCCCCTTGCTGTCACACAAGCTTCAAAATCCCGGCGTAATATGAGGCATACCGTCTACAAATCCACCTCATGAACCGCCCCCCTCATCTTCGCGATTTTCCGTCTGAGCATTTTCTTAACCGCGAGCTCACCCTGCTGGCCTTTCAGCGACGGGTGCTGGCGCAGGCGGCTGATCCCAGCGTGCCGCTGCTCGAGCGCTTGCGATTTTTGTGCATCGTCTCGTCCAATCTCGATGAGTTTTTTGAAATCCGCGTGGCCGGGTTGAAGGAGCAAATCAAGCTCGGCAGCCGCACCGCGGGGGCCGATGGCCTCTCGCCGCGCGAGGTGTTCAAGCGCATCGGCCATCAGGCGCACAATCTGATCGCTGAGCAATATGCCTTGCTCAATGATGAAATCCTCCCGGCGCTGGAAAAAGAGGGCATCGTTTTCTTCCGCCGCGATCGCTGGACGGACGCCCAAAAAGACTGGGTGCGGGACTATTTTTTCACCGAAGTGATGCCCGTGCTCACCCCGATCGGCCTGGATCCGGCCCACCCCTTTCCGCGGGTGCTGAACAAGAGCCTCAATTTCGCAGTGGAATTGGAGGGGCGCGATGCCTTCGGTCGAAATTCAGGCGCGGCGATCGTGCAAGCGCCGCGGGCCTTGCCGCGCGTGATTTTGCTGCCGCGTGAAATCACCGGCGTGGAATATGGTTTCGTGTTCCTCTCCTCGATCCTCCATGCCGAAGTGCATGAGCTCTTCGAAGGCATGAAGGTCTTGGGCTGTTATCAATTCCGCGTCACGCGCAATAGCGATCTGTTTGTCGATGAAGAAGAAGTCAAGAATCTCCGCCTGGCTTTGCAGGGCGAATTGCCGCAGCGCAATTTCGGCGATGCTGTGCGCCTTGAAGTGGCCGATAACTGCTCGGACAAAATGGCCGAATTTCTGATGCAGCAATTCGGCTTGGCGCGGGCTGATCTTTATCGCGTGCCGGGAATGGTGAATCTGGTACGGCTCAATCAAGTGCCTGATCGCGTCGACCGCCCCGATCTCAAATACCCGCCCTTCAAGTCCGGCACACCGAAGCTCGTGGATAAGCGAAGCGATATTTTCGAAGCCTTGCGCGGCCATGATGTGCTGCTGCACCACCCCTTCCAGAGCTTCTCGCCGGTGATCGATCTTTTGAATGCCGCCGCCGACGACCCAAAAGTACTGGCGATCAAAATGACGGTGTATCGCACCGGCACCGATTCCGAGCTGATGGAAGCCCTGCTTCGCGCGGCGCAAAAGGGCAAGGAAGTCACCGTCGTGGTCGAGCTCATGGCGCGCTTTGATGAGGAAGCCAATCTCAACTGGGCAGCCAAGTTGGAGCATGTCGGCGCGCATGTGGTCTATGGCGTGTTCGGCTACAAAACCCACACCAAGATGCTGCTGATCGTGCGTCGCGAAGAAGGGCTGCTGCGGCGTTATTGTCACTTGGGCACCGGTAATTATCACGCCCGCACCGCACGGCTTTACACCGATTTTGGCCTCATGACTGCCGACAATGACATCGGCCGCGATGTGAATGAAGTCTTCAAGCAGCTCACCGGACTGGGCAAGGCCACCGCCTTGCGCCATATCTGGCAGGCGCCCTTTGCGCTCCACCAAAACATCCTGGCCGCGATTAAATTCGAAACCCAGATGGCACACGACGGCGGCAAGGGCAGCATCATCGCCAAGATGAATGCGCTCCTTGAGCCAGAGATTATCGGAGCGCTCTACGAGGCTTCCCAAGCGGGGGTGCAGATCGACCTCATCGTGCGCGGGGTGTGTGCGTTGCGGGCCGGGGTGAAAGGGCTTTCCGACAATATCCGCGTGCGCTCCGTGGTGGGGCGTTTTCTCGAGCACACACGGATTTTTTATTTCCACGCCGCGGGCGAGGAGCGCGTGTATCTTTCCAGCGCTGACTGGATGGAGCGCAATTTCTTCCGGCGAATTGAAATCTGCTTTCCCATCCTGGATGCACGGCTTAAAAAGCGCGTCATCAAGGAAGGCTTAAAGCCTTATCTTGCCGACAACGTACAGGCTTGGGGCATGGACGGCGATGGCGTGTATCGTCGCATTCAAAACCGCAAACGCCGTTACTGCGCACAAGAGGCCCTGATGACAGAGCTCGGCGCAGACCACCCGCGGCCTGCCGCCAGCAAGAAAACCGCGCCCGGCTAGCCTCTGCGCACAATCGCCACCGAGGGCACTTCCGCGATCAGCGTCAGCGCACGCTGCAGCTGATCCAGCCCGCTCACTTCGATGGTGAATCCCATGAAGGCGCGGTGATTTTTGGACATCGTATTCACCGCCGTGACATTGATCTTCTCGCGCGAAAGCACATCAGAAATATCGCGCAGCAGGCCTTGTCGGTCGGCAGCTTCCACGCGGATATCCACCGCATAGGCGCGCCGCTCGCCCAAAGGCGGCGAGCCCCACTGCGCGGTGATCAGCCGCTCGGGGTGTCGCTGGGCCATTTTCTGAAAGGCGAGACAATCCGGCCGATGAATCGACACGCCCCGGCCACGGGTGACAAAGCCGCCAATCAAATCCGGGGGCACAGGCTTGCAACAATTGCCAAGCGTGGTGAGCAGCTTGCCGACACCTTCCACCAGCACACCGCCATCGGGGCTTTTGCTGCGGGCGCGGGCTGTCGCCGGGGGTTCCGTGGGCGCTGGGGCTTCACCGCGCAAGGCCACACTAATCGCTCGCGGCCCAAGCTCGCCGCGGCCTGCGGCGAGAAACATACCGTGGGGATCGCGAT
>JBEAUN010000277.1:0-3628 GCA_041161415.1 Pseudomonadota bacterium
CGGCGGGAGCAACCGAATCAGCAATCTGACGCTCGCCTGCCAGCCCTGCAACCAGAAGAAAGGCGCGCAGGACGTGAAGGAATTCTTGGCAAAAGACAAGCAGCGACTGGATCGGATACTGGCGCAGGCAAAGAAACCGCTCAAGGATGCCGCCGCCGTCAATGCGACCCGCTGGGCGCTGTTCAACACGCTCAAAGCAACGGGATTGAAGGTAACAACCGGATCGGGCGGACTGACGAAATACAACCGTTCGCGATTCTCGATACCGAAAACACATGCCTTGGATGCCGCTTGTGTCGGTGCGACGGATGCGGTTGCCGACTGGCAAAAACCGACCTTGGCGATCAAGGCGACAGGGCGGGGAAGTTACCAACGCACGCGCTTGGATGCCTTTGGGTTTCCTCGCGGCTACCTCACCCGGCAAAAGCGCATCAAGGGCTTTCAGACGGGCGACATGGTTCGCGCCGAAGTCACTAAGGGCAAGAAGATCGGCAACTATACCGGGCGCGTGGCCGTTCGCGCATCGGGAAGCTTCAATATCCAAACCGCTGAGGGTGTGGTCCAAGGCATCGGCTATCGCAACTGCAAAGTCATTCAGCGTGCCGACGGTTACGGATACGCCACCATTAAAACTGCGACGGCTTTGCCGTCGCCCCTCTACCTCCCCGCCCTGAAGGGCGGGGTTTCTCGGGGAATCTGATGAGCTTCACTAAATTCACTGCAGCCCTCAAGGGTTTTATCTTCAACAAACCCAACCCCATCGATGCAAAGCGGGCTGAGGAAAACCCATACCTGGCGGCTCGTCGCACATGGAATGAGCATGTGGGCTCGGTCGTATCTCAACGACAGACTTGGCAAGTCATCGGCATTCTTGCCTTGCTCATCACTTTATCTGCTGTCGCAGGGATGATTTATATCGGTAGTCAGTCCAAGTTCATCCCCTATGTCGTGCAAGTCGACAAGCTGGGTCAGACGCTCGCTAGTGGGCCGGTATCCGCGACGGATAAGGCCGATCCGCGCGTGGTGCATGCAGCACTCGCGGAATGGACAAACTGTGCACGCTTGGTGACACCGGACGCCGCGCTCCAACGCAAGTGCGTGTTTAAGGTGTACTCCATGCTGGCGCCCAACGATCCGGCAACGCCGAAGATGAACGAATGGTTTAACGGCACACCGGAATCCAGCCCCTTCAAACGTGCTGCCAATGAAATGGCCGGCATTGAAATCAAGACCGTCATTCCTCAAACACCCGATACATGGCAAGTGGAATGGGTCGAAACCACCAGAGACCGGCAAGGAGTGGTCAAAGGGCAGCCCGTGACTTGGCGAACCCTGATCACCACTTACACCGCCGAATCCACGCCCCAGACGACTGATGAGCAACTCAGAAACAACCCGCTAGGCATCTACGTAAGGGACTTCTCCTGGTCCCGCGTCAATTGATTTAGAGGTCGCCAAACATGAAAAAGAAACTCTCCGTTCTGATCTTGGGCGCTGCGGCGATCCCGGCGCTAGCTCTTGCCAACAACGACTTGGCCGACAAATATTTTTCAACCAATAACCCGAACCTTAGTGCCCAGGAACGCGCGGCTCTCGCGGTAGCGAAGAAATGGAACGCGGCCGCTGGCATCAAGCCGGTCATTGGGCCTAATGGCTTCGTGAGATTCGTTTATGGCGCTCAGCAGCCCAGCATCATGTGCGCCGTACTCCAGGTGTGCGTGGTTGCACTCCAACCTGGCGAACTGGTGAACTCAATTCACTTGGGGGATGCCGCCAGGTGGACGGTGGAACCCGCCATTACGGGCACCGGTGCAGGCGAAACCCAGCAGCTCATCATCAAGCCGTTGGACGTTGGATTGGAGACATCGCTGGTTGCGACCACCAATCGCAGGACTTACCACCTGAAACTGCGCTCCCATCGCACTGAGTACATGCCGCAAGTATCTTTCATCTACCCAGAGGACGCGATGGCGAAATGGGACTCGATCCAGCGTCGCGAGGCTCAGCAGCGCGAACAGGGAACGATTCCTGGAACCGGGGAATACCTGGGCAACTTGTCGTTTGACTATGACGTTGACGGAGCCACCTCCTGGAAGCCGGTTCGCGTCTACAACGACGGGCGAAAAACCATCATCGAGATGCCTAAATCAATGGCGCAAACCGAGGCCCCTACGCTCTTGGTCGTGCGCAAAGAAGGGGGGCTTTTTTCCGACGATGAAACTGTCATCGTCAACTACCGGGTTCAGGGCGAGCGATACATCGTGGACACCGTCTTTGACAAAGCCATCTTGATCGCTGGCGTCGGCAATAACCAAGACCGCGTCACTATTACCCGGAGGAAGTGACCATGCGCCGAATCGCAACGGTACTCGCGCTGGCCTTGGGACTGACTGGCTGCGCTACAACAACCCCTTATGGCAACTATCTGAGAGACACCAATATCGATCAGGCCCAGCTCGCGGGCGATGCAGTAAACCGGCTGGCAGCCCTCTATCCGCCGGCGAAGGTTCGCCTTGAGCTGCAACAGCCGACACCGGATGCTTTCGGCTCTGCACTCGTCACCGGTCTTCGTGACAGGGGTTATGCCATCCTGGAGTTCAACCCAAAAAGCTCCAAGTCAGACCCTATACCCCAATCCTCGACGCCTGCACCAAGCAACGCGGTGCAGGCCTTACCCCTGCGGTATGTACTCGACCAAGCCGGCTCCAATCTTTTTCGATTGACCTTGATGGTGGGATCACAATCTATCGCCAGGCCCTACTTGTACCAGGACGGCAAGTTGGCTGCCGCAGGCAACTGGGCACGCAAGGAGTAAGGGCCATGACTGATACTTCAAATCGCATGTCTCCTGAGACCTCACCCGGAACCGTGCAGAAAAAGGCTGGGGGACGGCACGTGAATAACCTCCCGCTGCTTTTGTTCGGTGGTGTCCTGACCACGTTCCTCATCATGATGGTGCTGGTCGCGGCAGATCGAGCCGCCAAACAAAACACGCCAACGGAAACCAAAAAAGAGCGTGCCGGAAATACCGCAGCCTTCGCTCAAGAGATCGCGGGAAACCATAAAGACGGAATCATTGCACCGGCACAGCCGTTGAGTGCTCCTGCTGAGTCCGGGGTATTGCCCAACGCCCCGATCATGATTGCCAAACCGGGCAGCCTTGATGAACCCCCTTTGCCACCCGGGGCAGGCATGCGCCCTCCACCGGCGCAGCCCATGTATGACGATGAGGCCAACAGAATCCGCATGGCCAAACAACAAATGCTGGAGGAAGCGATCAAAGCGAAGACGGGCGTGCAGGTAGTCGCTCCAAGGAGCACGGGATCAGCACCTGGCGGAATGCCTGGCGTGCCAACGAATCGGGGCGACATGGCGGCCCAAATTGCTTCCGTCCGGCAGCAGATCGAGCAATCGCAACGCGACGATCCAACGGCCGCCTATCAAGCCCGATTGGCACAGATTCGCGCAATGGGTAATGGCGGCAACCCCGATCAAGGTACTGGTGCCAGTAACCCGCAGTTGCTTCAAAACAGAACCGCAAGCCAAGCCGGCCGAAACAGCGTTGCTCAGTTCCAAGGCGGAACGGATCGGTGGCGCTTGGATTCTCAACCGGAAGCGCCGCGATCTC
>JBEAUN010000238.1:0-3935 GCA_041161415.1 Pseudomonadota bacterium
GGTGCGGGCGGAGCTGCAAACCCCTCCCCGGCCCTCCCCTTGTCAGGGGGGGGAGATTTTAGCTCCCCCCTGACAAGGGGGGATTGCGGGGGGTTTCGCTTTTCGCCGGCGACAGCTGCAAGCCCCGTAATCACTACTGTCGCCTGTGAGTGCAGAAATATGCGGACAGCATTTTCTATGGTGCCCCCCGAGACTTGTGGGTAAAGATGAGCCCGCTTGCGGGAGAGGGGTGGGGGAGAAGGCAACAGCAGCAGCCGGGGCGAGTCGCATCATCGCAGCGGATTCATGCGATTACCCTGCGCGGCCAGCCCCCCCCCACGCGCGCGCCTCATCCATCCGGCCGATCAAGTTTGTCCTCGCTCGGCCGTTTTCGCCCAAGCATTTCCCCTTCAACCGACGAGGACACCTCATGAAGCTCAAAACCACGCTCGCGCTCACGCTGTTGGCGCTCTCTTCCGCGCCGGCCCTGGCGGCCGGCAATTTTTATGTGCTGGGCGCGGGCGGCACCACCCACGCGAATGTCAATCAAAGCGAGATCGATGCTGACTTGCGCAATGCCGGTCTCACCTTGTTGTCTTCTTCCGTGGATAACAACGATGTCGGCTACAAGCTGCAAGTGGGCTATCAATTCAACCCGAATTTTGCCATCGAAGGCGGCTATGTGAATCTCGGAAAATTCGGTTATTCCGCCTCGCTCACCGGCGGCTCGGGGGGCGGCGATGCGAAGGTCGATGGCTGGAATATCGGGCTTCTGGGGACCTTGCCGCTCGCCAATAATTTCGGGGTTTTCGCCAAGCTCGGCACGATCGATGCCAAAGTCAAAACGCGTATTTATGCGGTCGGCACGGGCGGGTCGGGCAGCATCGATGAATCCAGCACCAAATGGAAAACCAACTTAGGGCTGGGCGGCACCTGGATGGTGTCGAAAAATCTCGGCGTGCGCCTTGAGTATGAAGAGTTCTGGAAGCTGGGCGACAAGGACACCACAGGTGAGTCGGATGTCTCGATGCTCTCGATCGGACTGTCTTACCACTTCTGACCACCGCGCCCCGGGCTTTTCCGGGGCGGGCTTTGTGTGTAGAGTCGCCGCTTCACTGTGTTTCTTCTTGAGTGGCCTGCCGCGTGCGACTCTTCCGCCTTTTCAAAATCGTCTCCGTTGGCTTGCGCTTCGGGCTGGACGAGCTGATTCTGCAATTCGAGCCCAGCGGCAAGCTGCTGCGCGTCTCGCGTGCGCTGTTTTTCTGGCGGCGGCTGTCTGCCCCGCCCGCGGTGCGGCTGCGTCTCGCGCTGGAAACGCTGGGCCCGATCTTTGTGAAATTCGGGCAGATGCTCTCCACCCGGCGCGATCTGCTCTCACCCGATTTCGCCGATGAGCTTGCCAAGCTGCAAGACCGCGTGCCGGCCTTTGACCCGGAGCTGGCTGTCGCACAAATCGAAGCCGCGCTGGGCGCCTCCATCAACGTGCTGTATCGCCATTTCGAGCGCGAGCCCGTGGCTTCGGCCTCGGTGGCGCAGGTGCATTTCGCGGTGCTGCAGGATGGCACGCCAGCGGCCATCAAGGTGCTGCGCCCGGGCATTGGCAAGGTGATTGCCCATGACCTCGCTTTGCTCGATGCCGCGGCGGCGCTGCTGGCGGCAGTGTGGCCCGAGGCGCGGCGCTTGAAGCCACGCGAGGTGGTGGCGGAATTTGCCAAGCATCTCACCGACGAGCTTGATCTCATGCGCGAGGCGGCCAATTGCTCGCAATTGCGGCGCAATTTCGCCCACTCGGCGGTGTTGGCGGTGCCGGAAGTTTTCTGGGACCACTGCGCCACTTCCGTGATGACCATGCAGCGGATGATCGGCCTGCCGGTGAGCCAGGTGGAGGCACTGCGCGCGCAAGGGGTGGATATCGCAGCACTCGCGCGCACTGGGGTGGAGATTTTTTTCACGCAGGTGTTTCGCGATGGCTTTTTCCATGCCGACATGCACCCGGGGAATATTTTCGTCTCCAACACCGGACAATACATCGCGCTCGATTTTGGCATCATGGGCACGCTCAATGATGTTGATAAAAACTATCTCGCACAGAATTTCCTCGCGTTTTTCCAGCGCGATTACAAACGCGTCGCGCAAGCGCATATCGACGCCGGCTGGGCACCGGCCGACACCCGGGTAGATGAATTCGAAGCGGCGATTCGCGCGGTGTGCGAGCCGATTTTCGATAAACCTTTGAAAGAAATTTCCTTCGGCCGCGTGCTGCTGCGGCTGTTCCAAACCTCTCGCCGCTTCAATGTCGAGATTCAGCCCCAACTCGTGCTGCTGCAAAAAACCTTGCTCAATATCGAAGGCCTGGGCCGCCAGCTCGACCCGGATCTGGATTTATGGAAAACCGCCAAGCCCTATCTGGAGCGCTGGATGCGCGAGCAGGTGGGGATTGAAGGGTTCCTGCGCAATCTTTCGGTCGAAGCGAGCAGCTGGTCAAAGAGCCTCCCGGAATTGCCGCGGCTCATTCATCACGCGCTCACCGAACGCGACCGCGAGCCTTGGGCACAGTCACTCGCGCGGCTTGCGGAAGAACAACGCGCACTGCGGCGGGTGATCAATTTCACCGCAGCCTGCGTGGTGCTGCTGGCAGCGTTGGAGTTATGGCGGGTCTGGGGTTAGGACGCGTTTATTAACGCCCGGGGACATTACCCCAGATCACCTTGTGGAGCTGCACTTGCATACGAACCGGCAGGTGGTCGCGCAGAATCCATTCGGCTAAATCCGCCGGCGAGAGCGCACCTTGCACTGGCGAGAACAGCACCGGACAACGGCTGGTGAGCCCATGCTCGGTGAGCATTTGGCGGGCCCATTGATAATCGGTTTCGTCCTTCAGCACGATCTTGATTTCATCTTGCGCGGTGATGTGCGCCAGATTGGCCAGCCGGTTTTTTTGCACTTCGCCCGAGCCCGGGGCTTTGAGATCCATGATCTTGGAGACGCGCGCATCGACACCGCTCACATCCATCGCACCGCTGGTTTCAAGCGACACTGAAAAGCCTGCCTCACACAGCGCGGTGAGCAGATCAAGGCAGGCCTTTTGCGCCAGCGGCTCGCCGCCTGTCACGCACACATAGGGCGTGCGGTGTTTGGTGACCTCGCACAGAATCTCGTCGAGCGACATCATCTTGCCGCCGGTGAAAGCGTATTCGGTGTCGCACCAAGTGCAGCGCAAAGGGCAGCCAGTAAGGCGAACAAACACCGTGGGCAGCCCCACGCGCGAGGACTCGCCCTGTACGGAAAAAAAGATCTCGCTGATGCGCAGGCTCACCGCCTGCGGCGCGGCCGGGGATGACACGGTTATTTCTTCTTCAACTGACTACGCGCGATCTGCGCGGCATTGCTGTTGGGGTATTTCGCGATCAGGTGTTCCAGCGTCTTTTTCGAAGCACGTGGCTCACCTTGATCCTGCTCGCAATTGGCAAGGCCCAACAGAGCATCGGCCGCGCGCGGGTCTTCCGGCCAGCGGGCGGCGACACGCTCGTAATAATCCGCCGCGCGGGCGGGCTCCTTGGCCTGGTAGAAGGCGCTGGCGGCCCAGTAATTAGCGCTCGCTTGCGAGGTGCTGTTGGGGTAATTGCGAATGAAGGCTTGCAGCGCGGCGGCCGCTTCGCGGTATTTTGCGCCCTTTAGAAGGGTGAGCGCGGCTTCATAGTCGCGCGCTTCGGAGCCGGCATCCGGCTCGGGCGAGGCGCTGGGGCGGCTTGCCACAGTCAGGCGCTGCTCATTGGACGCCGCCTGATCGGCCGCGGCTTTGGCCGCAGCGGCCGCGGCGGTTTGTAGCGCGGCGACCTTGCTGGTCAAGTCCTGCGAGCCCTGCTCTTCTTTACGCAAGCGGTTATCCAGATCGACATAAAAATCGCGCTGGCGTTTTTGCGCGGCTTCCAGCTCATAGCCCAGCACCTCAACCT
>JBEAUN010000282.1:0-9031 GCA_041161415.1 Pseudomonadota bacterium
GACGAGATCGATATTGATCTTTTCAGCATTCAAGAGCAGCCGTGAGGATTGAGCGTCTTTGATCGAAATCGACAGCATCAAGGGGCTCAGGTTTTTCTGATCCCACCCCCGGTTCGGGTCAACACGGGCATCCCCCAGAAGCATCTGGATGATTTCGTAATTGCGGTGCCCGACTGCATACAGCAGCGCAGTCTGGCCTTTGGAATCGACTTGGTTGGGGTCCAACTTCGGCTCGATCAACAAGAATCCCACCACCCCCGCGCGGCCTGATCGGCTGGCGCAATGCAGCGCGGTCATGCCCGCCCGACCGAGGCTATTCGGGTCTGTGCCAGACGACAGCAGCTGCATGATATCGGCATAGCTCCCAACGTGAGCCGCCGCGCAAAGCCGATCCACATCACGGATGCCAAATTGGTTTGACAAGGTCTGCAACATGGCTGTTTTTGACTCCAACTCGCCCTGCACACCGGCAAGCTTCAGGGTCGAGTCCTTAAGCTGCTGGTTGATGCGCGCCCAATCGGCGGTACTCACCACCACACTGCCCGCGGGTGAGGTGGGCTGGGGCTGGGCCAGGGCCTTCACCGGGCTGGAAGGCTGCGCGCCGATACGCACCGCCAAACCAGCAGGCGAAACCGGCGAGCGACCCACCTGCATCTCGAGCCGCTGCGCAAAGAGCGTGGGCGAAGGCAGCGAGCCCTGCGTCTGAATGGGTGGAGGTATCACCGGTGCGGGCACTGCTGCAGGCAGCGCGCCGTGCTGCTGCACCGCCTGGGGCATGAGCGGTGCCGCCACGCTGGACGCGCCCGGCGCGGGCACCACCGGCCCTTGCGGCATCACGCCCGCCACGGTGGTCGAAAAGGCTGCGGCGGGCAGATGAAGGGGCGTGATCACGGTGCGGGCAGAAAACTCTGGCGGGGCCAACTGATGGGGTGTGGTCAGCGTGTGAAAAGATGCGCTAGGCAAGCCCACAGCGGTGTCCATGTTCGCCACTTGTTGGGACGATTGATCAGTGTGTGCGCTCTGCTGCGCGTTGAGGTTGGATGCGATCGGGGCAAAGCGGGTAATCGACGACAGAGAATTCATTGACGGCACGCTTCGGTGTAGTGTTGCCCCTTCGTCGCGGCAGCCCGGGAAGGGTTTCAAAGCTGCCTTTTTGACACCTGCCTTGAGACAGCGTTGCCTCGTAAAACCCACCGATTTTTACCCCTTGGGAACCGCCTCATGCCTTTGTCGACCCATCTTTCAAATCGGGCTGACCGCCCTTGAGGACTCTTCAATTGAATCACTCCGGCACATCGCATCTCTTTTTAGACGGCGGGCAGTCCGCCGAAACGGCAGACCCCGCGGAAGTCGCACCGCAGATCGACCCTTGGGACGCGCACGCCGCGCTGGACCCAGGCAACGCGCGAAGGCCGGCAAGAGGGGCGTTTCTACAAGGCGACCAAAAGCTGCGCGCAGGGGTGCGAAAACTGCACCTCCAGCCGGGGCAACTTCTTTTTGCCGTACGCGTCTACCCCAATCTGCGCGAAATCGAGCTCTCGGATTACACACCGCCGGCCAATTGGCCACAGCAGTGCGCAATGCTTTTGCCCGGTGGCGAGGTGATGTCCTCCGGGCTGTCCGATCACAACCCTTGGCGCATCATCCGCTTTGGCGGCCCTGGCACTGAGTTTCCCGAAAAGCGGTTGTTGCACATCCGCGTGGGGTGAGGCGTGGCCCTTTGCCTTTCGCCCAATGCAGGCTAAAGCCGCATATCCGAAGCCTGCGCCGGCAGGATGTATTTGAGGTCATAAAGCACATGGCGCGCGCGGCCCAAGCGCCGCACACCGGCCTCGCCCAAATCCCGAAATTCATCATGCGCCACGGCGAGAATGATGCCGTCATAGCTGTCCTGCGGCGGCTTCGCGATGGGTTTCAAGCCATATTCCGCGAAGGCTTCATCGGCATTCACCCAGGGGTCGTGCACATCCACCTCGCAGTTGTAATCGCGCAATTCCGAGACAATATCCACCACCCGCGTGTTGCGAAGATCGGGGCAGTTTTCTTTGAAGGCGAGCCCCATCACCAGCACCCGAGCGCCATCGACTTGAATGCGTTGTCGCGTCATGCCCTTGACGAGCTGGCCCGCGACATAGCTGCCCATGCGGTCATTCAAGCGTCGCCCAGCGAGAATGACTTCCGGGTGATAGCCGATCGCCTGTGCTTTGTGGGTGAGGTAGTAGGGGTCCACGCCGATGCAATGCCCACCCACCAGCCCGGGCCGAAAGGGCAGGAAATTCCATTTGCTGCCGGCGGCGCGCAACACCGCTTCGGTGTCCAGACCCATTTTGTTGAAGATGAGCGAGAGCTCATTGATGAGCGCGATATTGAGATCACGCTGAGTGTTTTCGATCACCTTGGCGGCTTCGGCAATGCGGATGCTTTCAGCTTTGTGGGTGCCGGCAGTGATGATCTCGCGATACAGCCCATCGACAAATTCCGCGATGTCCGGCGTCGAGCCGGAGGTAACTTTTTTGATGTTGGGCAGGCGGTGCTGCTTGTCGCCGGGGTTGATGCGCTCGGGGCTGTAGCCGCAGAAAAAATCGCGGTTGTATTGCAAGCCGGAGGTTTTTTCCAGCACCGGCACGCAGGCTTCTTCGGTGGCGCCGGGGTAGACGGTGGATTCAAAAATCACCACATCGCCCCGATGCAGCACGCGGCCTACGGTCTGCGAGGCGGCGGTCAGTGGCGCCAGGTCCGGGCGCTTGTGTTCATCGATCGGGGTGGGCACCGTGATGATGAAGGTATTGCACTGGCCCAAGGCCGCGGGGTCATCGGTGAAGCGCAGCCACTTTGCACCCGCCAGCTCGGCGGTATCGGTTTCCCGCGTGTGGTCAATGCCATCGCGCAAGGCTGCAATGCGCTGGGCATTGATATCAAACCCCACCACGCTGCGCCGCTTGCCGAATTCCACCGCCAGCGGCAGCCCCACATAGCCCAAGCCGATCACGGCCAGTTTGCATGCATCCAGATTCACGCCTCACCCTTTTTTGATTGTCAGCCGATGCGCGCCGCGATTGACAGGCGCCTGCGAGAATCTAGCCGGGTGGCGAGAAAATGAAGCGGTAATTTATCCCGCTGACAACAAGATCATGCGGTGCCGCCCACGGTGAGCCCGCTATCGATGCGCAAGGTGGGCTGCGCCACGCCCACTGGCACGCTCTGGCCGTCTTTGCCGCAGGTGCCCACGCCCGGGTCGAGCGCCATGTCGTTGCCGATCATGCTGACCTTGGTGAGTGCATCCGGGCCATTGCCGATCAGGGTGGCGCCTTTCACCGGGGTGGTGATGCGGCCGTTTTCGATCATGTAGGCCTCGGAGGCGGAAAAGACGAATTTGCCGCTGGTGATATCCACCTGCCCGCCGCCGAAATTGGCGGCATACAAACCGTTTTTCACAGAGGCGATGATTTCCTGCGGATCATGCTGGCCGCTTAACATGCAGGTGTTGGTCATGCGCGGCATCGGCAGGTGCGCGAAGGATTCGCGACGGCCATTGCCGGTGACCGGCACTTTCATCAGCCGCGCATTGAGCGCGTCTTGCATGTAGCCCACCAGAATGCCGTCTTCGATGAGCGTGGTGCGCTGGGTGGGATTGCCTTCATCATCCACCGTGAGCGAGCCGCGGCGATTGGGTAGCGTGCCATCATCGACCACCGTGACGCCCCGCGCAGCCACGCGCTGCCCCAGCCGGCCTGCGAAGGCCGAGCTGCCCTTGCGATTGAAGTCGCCCTCCAGCCCGTGGCCCACTGCCTCATGCAGCAAAATACCCGGCCAGCCCGAGCCCAGCACCACTGTCATGCTGCCGGCCGGAGCGGGTTTGGCTTTGAGATTCACGCTGGCTTGATGCACTGCGCGCTCGGCGTAATCCTGCAGCACCGCATCGGAGAAATGCGCGTAATCAAAGCGCCCACCGCCGCCCGCGGTGCCTTGTTCGCGGGCGCCTTTTTCTTCCATGATCACCGACAGCGACAAGCGCACCAGCGGCCGCACATCCGCCGCCATGTGGCCGTCGGCGCGCGCCACCAGAATCACTTCCCACACGCCGACGATCGAGGCCATCACTTCCACAACCCGCGAATCCAGCCCGCGGGCGATCGCTTCCAGGCGCTCCAGCAGCCGCACTTTTTCGGTGTCATCAAGCGAGGCAATCGGGTCGGCGCTGGTGTAGAGCGGCCGGTGATCCACCCCGCGCAGCATCGGAATCAGTCGGCTCGAGCCGCGCTGGGCAATGGCGCGGGTGGCGCGGGCCGCGGCATCGAGCGCCGGGCGGCTGATGTCATCGGAATACGCAAACGCGGTTTTCTCGCCAGAGCAAGCGCGCACGCCGACACCCTGTTCGATATTGAAGCTGCCGGATTTAACGATGCCTTCTTCCAGGCTCCACGATTCGCTGCGGGCGTATTGAAAATACAAATCCGCGTAATCCACACGATTGGCAAAGAGCACGCCAAACACGCCCTCCAACGAGCGCAGGCCCAAGCCATAGGGCTCGAGCAGAATGGATTTGGCGGTATCCAGATGCGAAGAAGCGGCAGCATTCATGGTATGTGGTGTGCTCAAAGTTTGCGATGTTTAAGGGCCGGCAAGGCCTCACGCAGCCTTGCCAGATGCAGAAGATCAAGATCAGCCATGACCACGCCCGGTCCTTCGGGCAGGCAATCGAGCACCACGCCCCAGGGGTCGATGATCATGCTGTGGCCATAGGTGCGCCGGCCAGACGGATGCGTGCCGCCCTGGGCGCTCGCCAGCACATAGCACTGGTTTTCAATCGCCCGGGCGCGCAGCAGCACCTCCCAATGCGCTTGGCCGGTGGTGTGGGTGAAGGCGGCAGGAATCACCATCAAACTCATCGGGCTCATGGCGCGATACAGCTCGGGAAAGCGCAGGTCATAGCAGATCGACAGCCCCACCTTGCCGCAGGGCGCATCGAAGCTCACCGGCGTGGCGCCCGGCTCCAGCGTGCGGGATTCATCGTAATGCTCAGCCCCGCGGGTGAAGCTGAACAGATGCATTTTGTCGTAGCGCGCCACCTGCTTGCCTTGCGGGTCGAAAACCAAGGTGGCATTGCGCACCCGATCCACGCTCGAAGTGGCAAGCGGCAGCGTGCCGCCCACCAGCCACACCCCGCAATCAGCCGCGCAATCGGATAAAAATTTCTGTAACGGCCCTTGGCCCGGGGCCTCGGCGATGCGCAGCTTATCCGCTTCATCGGCACTGATGAGCGGGAAATATTCCGGCAGTGCGACGAGCTGTGCGCCGCGGTCGGCGGCTTCGCGGATGAGGCGTTTGGCGGTGTCGCAATTTTTGAGAGGCTCCGGGCCGGAGACCATCTGCACTGCGGCGATTTTGAAAGGAGGCGTCAGCATGGGGCGTCAGTTTTGCGGCGTGTCGTCATTCCCGAGTTTCACCACCTTGGGGTCCGCCCAAGTGCCGGTGACGGCGTATTCAAAAGCGAAGATTTTTTCCACCGGATCGCGCAGCACTTTCTGGGCAAGATAGGTGGCCACACCGGCCACCGGGTTGGCAATCGCCGCCCCGATCGCCACCGATTCTGACAGCGTGGGCTGCACCTTGACGCGCAAATCCTGCGTCTCGGCGGCAAGGTCAACTTCCCCTTTCATGCTCACCCGCGCAGCCGGCCCGCGAATGCGCAATTCATCGCTCGACATCACGCCGTTATTCACCCGCATGCTACCGGAAATGCTGTCGAAGGCGAACCCTTCCGAGAACACATCCCGAAAATCCAGCGTGATGCGCCGGGGCAAGGATTGCAGGCTCACCACGCCCAACAGCCGCCCCACACCGGGCTCGAGTTTATTAAATTGACCATTGCTGGCCTCAAGCTTGATCTCGCCATTTAAGCTCGCGTAATCGAGATTGGTGGGCGGCCCCGCCCAGGCGAGCTTGGCTTCCAGCCGGCCATTGCCGCGGCGCATGGCTTCGCCGTAGCCCACGCGCTCGAGCAGCCGGCCGATATTGGTGGCGTCGATCTTGAGGTTCATCTGCGTGGCGGGCTCGGGGGCTTTGGCGGTGGTGCGCCACTGGCCCTCGCCGGTCATGCTGCCATCGGGGTTGGTGATGGCCAATTTTTCCATGCGCCACACGGTGCCGCGATTGGCCGCCTGTAATTCAAGCTTGCCCAGCGCGTGGCCTTTAAGGCTGAAATTTTCCACCGCCACATCCAGCCCGGGCAGCTCGGCGGGCGACTCTGCGCTGGCTTCGCGGCTGCTGGCAGCGCCTTCTTCTGCTTTGAGTTCGCCAATCGATAGCTGCTTAAAACGCGCGCTTACCCGGCCTTTGCCGGTGGTGCGGTAATTGATCTCGCCGCTGGCCTCACGGCTGCCCACGCGCATCTGCCATGTGCTGTCATTGAGGCTGCCCTGAAGCTGCAGATCATTGAACACCTGCCCCCACAGCGTAGCCACGCCCACCTTGGCGGCCACTGCGGTGATCGGCAGCCCCGCACCGGATGGCTCGCTTGACGCAAAGGCGCGACGCCAGGCGTTGTAATCGAAGGCCTTGAGATTGGCGGTGAGCAGCACCCCGCGCTCGGGCAGATTCGCCGGCTCGTTGACTGCAATCACACCGCGCTCAAAGCCGCCCTGCCCGGCCTCACTCTTGCGCAGCAAATTCACCCCCAAGGCGCGGCCCAAGCTGGCACGCACTTGCCGCGCGCCCGTTACTTCCAGCTTGAAAGGCATGGCTTCCGCTGCGGGTTTATTGAAGGGCGCCGGCAAGCTGGAGGCGAGCCCTTGCAGGGTGGAATCCACCACCAACGACACCGCGCCGGATTTCACAGTCAGCGCGGCCTGCCAGGGGGCATTGCCGGAGAGGTGATCGAAGGCCCCCAGATCGATCTCGCGGCGCATCTCGGCGGGCACCAGCTTGCCTTGGGCAGCGGCCTGGAAGCCGCCGTCCGGCCGGGTCTGGCCCGAGAGGGTGAAAGGTGCGCCCAGAATCCGGCCGCTGGCGGCGCGAAGATTGAGTGCGTTTTTGGAAAACTGCAGCGTGGCCGCCGCCTCAGTGATCGCCGGGATGCCCTCGCCGAACACCAGTCGATTGCCTTTGAATTGATATTCACCCTCGACGCTCGAGTCTGCCAGATGCCGAAGCGGAATCACGAGCTTCAAATCCAGCGCGCCGGCGCCGCTGGCTTGCAGCGCGGCGGTGAATCCACCAAGCTTTTCAGCCAAGGGGGATTGGTTGAGAAATTTCACGAATTCCGCGCTCGGGCCGGCCGCTCGGCCTTGCAACTGCAGCACTTCTTCGTGATGAATCAAATCCGGTATCTGCACCGTCACCGGGCCCAGCTGCGCGCCGAGGATAGTGCCGCTGGTGGCGCGCACCTGCATGCGTTTGCCCTCAAAGCGCACCTCGCCGGCAATCGCCTGCGCCTGCGGCCAGCCCGGGGCGTAATCGAGCGTCACACCCTGACATTTCGCGCTCACCGAAAAGGTGCCATCGGTCGGGGATTCGAACGGGAATTTTTTTATCGCGCCTTTTAGCTTCAAGCGGGCATCCGCACACACGCCGTCCTTGAGCGCGGTTTTCACCCAATCACGCGCATGCTGACCCACGGTGTGCGGCAGATAGCGCCACACCGCGGCGGGCTTTGCCTGCGTCAGCTGTGCGGTGAGATCGATCTCGCCTTTCTCGCCAGCACGCCCCCGCCAGCGGCCCGCCACTTGGCCCGCGGCATCAGCGTTTGCGAGCGTGAGATTTTGCAGCTGGGCATCGATCAGGCCGTCCTGGATGCTCCATTTCAAACGCGCAGAAAGCGCATCAAACGGCAACCTCGCTTCCGGAAACACCGCCGGCATCGACAAGGCCGCGCCCTGCGCATCGATCATCATGCTGCCGCCCCGCTCATTGGCATCGATCGAGCCTGTCATGGCCTCAAAGCCAGGCGCAAGCCCCACGCTGGCAAGCCCCAGCGACGAAAATTTTGATTTGATGCCGTAGGCCTTGATGCCAGTGTCATCGAGCAGCCAATTAAGCTTCACATCGCTGAGCCGGCCGCTGGGCGCATAGCGCTCCAAGGCATCGCGCACTGGCGCTTGCAGCGGCAGATAGCGCGAGAGCATGGTGAGCGAGGCAAAATCCACGCCGCTGGCTGAAAACTCGCCCCGCCCAGGGGCGCGATCGCTCACCGGCACCCAGTGGGTGTTGAAATCAAATGGCACCAGCCCCTCGCCATCGCGCAGGCTCATCATCAGCCGCTTGGCAGCGATCTCATAACGGCCTTCCGCATCACGCGGCAAGCGCACCTGCAGCCGCCCGGCCAGATGCTCAAGATCCATCACCGGCAGATGTTCTGCCAAACGCACCGTGACCCCGCGCAAGGCCAGATCGGTCGTCACCGAAGTGAGCCGGGCTTTGTCAAACCCCGCCCACACCCGCATGCTGCCGCTGCCATGCGGCAGCCACAGCGGATAATCCACCCACGCGCGCCATCCGGCCAGATCGGCGTATTCCAGCTCGGCATAGACTTCGCCCTGCCAATCGGAAAGATCGTTGAGGTGGCGGCCTTTGAGATCGCCGCGTAAATCCACCCGGCTGGCCAGCGCCTCAGGGGGGCGGGCGAGCAAGCCAAAGCGATGGCGCGAGCCACTGTTATCCAGCCGGAAATTCACATCATGCAAGGTCAGCGGCGGTGCGCCCCGCTTGGCATCCACCCACTCGATCGACGCACCGCGAATCAGGATCGAAGACTGCGACAACACCCAGTCCGAGATATCACTGCCGCCAGCGCCGGAATCCACCTTGATGCCAGCGACATAAATGTGGCCATCGACTTCCCGCCGGATGGATAAACCCGGCGCGAAAACCTCAAGGCGCGCCAGCCGCAAGGACGCCGTGGGCAAAGACATCCAGCCCACATCGGCCTCGACCCGCTCAAGCCGCAAGGCCACCCGCCCCGCCTCATCGAGCAACTGCAAACCCTGCATGGCAAGATGCGGCCGAAAACCCGACCACTCCGCCCGCACCGATT
>JBEAUN010000337.1:0-3862 GCA_041161415.1 Pseudomonadota bacterium
CTACTATTTTAACCCGGCTCGCGGGGCGGGGGATGGGGGCGCTCGTAAAAATCGGTACGAGCATGAAACTCACATCTGATCAGCCGATGGACGGGAAAACACCATCAAGCATTTCGCCGCAATCTTTGGCACAATGCCAGCGTCATCCAAAACCGGGGAGGGGGAAGTCATGCGTCGCGTGGTATTCAACCAAAAAGGCGGGGTCGGCAAATCAACCATCACCAGCAATCTCGCCGCGATCAGCGCGAATGCTGGGTTGCGCACCCTGGTGGTGGATCTCGATCCGCAAGGCAACTCCACCCACTACCTGCTTGGCGAAGCGGTGGCTGATGCAGGCTCCACCCTCGCGGAGTTTTTTGACCAATCACTCAATTTCAAGCTGCGGCCCAAGGCCACCGAGGAATTCGCGGTGGCCTCGCGTTTTGACAACCTCTTCGTCATGCCCTCGCACCCGGCGCTTGAAGAGCTGCAAAGCAAGCTTGAATCACGCTACAAGATCTACAAGCTGCGCGATGCGCTCAATGAGCTCGAGGGCTTCGATGCCATCTATATCGACACCCCGCCTGCGCTCAATTTCTACTCCCGCTCGGCGCTGATTGCGGCTGAGGGCGTGCTGATTCCCTTTGACTGCGATGACTTCTCGCGCCGCGCGCTGTATGCGCTGATCGACAACCTCACTGAATTACGCAACGACCACAACCCGGATCTGCAAATCGAGGGCATCGTGGTCAATCAATTCCAGGCCCGCGCCAGCTTGCCGCAAAAACTGGTGAGCGAATTGCTCGAAGAAGGCCTGCCGGTGCTCTCCACCTATCTTTCATCCTCGGTGAAAGTGCGCGAATCGCATGAGCTCGCCAAGCCGATGATCTACTTCCAGCCGAATCACAAGCTGACCCAGGAATACATCGCACTGGATGCGGAGCTGACGGCCCGCCGCAAGGTGATCGACAAGGAAGCGAAGAAAAAGCGGGCTTGAGGGCGATGTGCGCAAAGAGTCCCTTGATGAGGGACCTTTTGCTTTTTGGGGCGGGTGTTCTTCGTTACCCGAACCAACGCGTGGGTGACAGTCACCCACGCGTTAATTGAGGCTGAATAAGCGGGCTAATTCGACGCCGGGGTCTGCCGCGCGCATGAAGGCTTCGCCCACCAGAAAACCATGCACCGCATGGGCTTGCATCTTCAGCACATCCTCGCGGGCGAGGATGCCGGATTCGGTGATCACCAATTTATCCGACGGAATATCAGAAAGCAGGCCCAGCGTGGTGTCGAGACTCACTTCGAAGCTGCGCAGATTGCGGTTGTTGATGCCAAGAAGCGGTGTCGTCAATTGCAGCGCGGCATCGAGCTCGGTGCGATCGTGGATTTCTACCAACACATCCATCTGCAGCTCACGCGCGGCGTGCTCAAGCTCTTGCAACTGACTCACCGACAAGGCCGCGACAATCAACAGAATGCAATCCGCACCCATGGCACGCGCTTCGAACACCTGCCAGGGGTCGATCAGAAAATCCTTGCGCAGCACCGGCAATTCGCAGGCAGCGCGGGCTTCTCGCAGATAGGCTTCATCGCCTTTGAAAAACTGCCGATCGGTGAGCACCGACAAACACGCCGCGCCGTGAGTGGCGTAGCTCTGCGCAATCTGCGCCGGTTTGAAATCCTCGCGCAGCACGCCTTTGGAGGGGCTCGCTTTTTTGATTTCCGCAATCACGGCCGGCAGGCCTTGGGCAATCTTAGTGCGCAGGGCCCGCTCGAAACCGCGCGGCGGAGTTTGCGCGGTGATCTCGCCACGAAAACACGCCTCACATTTTTCCGCACGGCCTGCGGCCACTTCTTCGCGCTTGACGGCGATGATCTTGTCAAGAATGTCGCTCATGCCGCCATGCTCCGGGTGTAGTCCACCAGTTTCTGCAAAGTGGCGCGCGCCGCGCCTGAGGCGATAACCTCGCGCGCGCGCATCACCCCCATCATCAGCGTGGGCGCGAGCCCCGACGCATAAATGCTAGCGCCGGCATTGAGCGCCACAATCGCCATACCGGCCTCATGCTGCCCTTCTAGCACCGCGAGCACCATTTCGCTGGATTGCGCCGCATCGGCCACTTTGATCTCATCCAAAGCATGCGGCTTTAAACCGAAATCTTCAGGGCTGATGCGATAGTGGCTCACCGCGCCCTCTTTCAATTCAGCCACTAGCGTCTCACCCGCGATGGAAATTTCATCCAGGCCCTCCATGCCATGCACCACCAGCGCATGGCGGGCGCCCAATTCATGCAGCACCCGCGCCTGCACATCCACGAGATCCGGGTGATACACCCCCATCACCTGATTAGGCGCGCCAGCGGGGTTGGTGAGTGGGCCAAGCAGATTGAAAAGCGTGCGCACCCCCAGCTCGCGGCGCACCGGCGCGGCGTGCTTCATGGCGGCATGATGATTGGGCGCAAACATGAACCCCAGGCCCACCTGATCGATGCATTGCCCCACTTGCTCGGGCGTCAAGTTGATATTCACCCCCAGGCGCTCCAGCACATCCGCGCTGCCCGATTGCGAGGACACCGCGCGGCCGCCGTGCTTGGCCACCCGCGCACCCGCGGCGGCTGCGACGAAGGCGGCGGTGGTGGAGATATTAAAAGTGTGCGCCGAATCACCGCCCGTGCCGCAGGTGTCGACCAGATGCTCACGGCTTTGCGTCACCACCTTGGCCGACAATTCGCGCATCACGGTGGCGGCGGCAGCGATCTCGGTGATCGTCTCACCCTTCATGCGCAAGGCCGTCACAATCGCTGCAATCAAAGAGGGCGCCACCTCGCCCTGCATGATGGCGCGCATCACCGCGAGCATCTCGTCGCGGGAAAGATCGCGTCGCTCAATCAAAGCGGCGAGGATTTTCTGCGGGCTCATCACACCGCCTCCTTCAAGAAATTACCCAGAAGCTCATGGCCTTTTTCGGTGAGGATGGATTCCGGGTGAAACTGCACGCCCTCCACCGCGAAGGTCTTGTGGCGCACGCCCATGATCTCGCCATCTTCCGTCCAGGCGGTGATATCGAGGCAATCAGGCAAGGTGTCGCGCCGAATCGCCAGCGAGTGATAGCGCGTGGCGGTGAGCGGATTGGGCAGCCCGGCAAACACGCCGCGATTGGCATGATGAATTTTCGAGGTCTTGCCATGCATTAACTGCGCGGCATGCACGATCTCGCCACCGAAGGCCGCGCCGATGCTCTGGTGGCCCAGGCACACACCCAAAATCGGAATCTGCCCGGCAAAGCGCTGGATAAGCGGCACCGACACGCCCGCTTCCGCCGGCGAACAAGGCCCGGGCGAAACCACGATGCGATCCGGCGCGAGCGCGGCGATTTCATCGAGCGTGATTTCGTCATTGCGAAACACGCGTACCTCCTCACCCAGCTCGCCGAAATACTGCACGAGGTTCCAGGTGAAGGAGTCGTAGTTATCCAACATGAGGAGCATGGCTGACCCAAGGTTGCGGCAAAGGCGTTATTTTCGCTTGTTTTGCGCATGACAGGGGCACCCGAATGCGAGGTTTTTGACAGTAGGCCCGGGCCGTTCGGGGATAGACTTTTCGCAAAGGAGGGCTCGCCATGTTTCCCTGGCTTTTTCTGTGGTCACCGCAGGTGCGTTTCCCGTGGAGTGGTGCGGTGGAGCAGTCGATCTCGCCGGCGGCTTTTTTTGGTTCGATCACGGCGCCCTATGGCAACGGGGCGATCGAGCAGGCGGTGTTCTCCGGCGTGGCAAGTTATGGCCGGCAGCTTGGCATCCTCAGCGAAATCGTCCTCTGGCTGGCGGGCTCTGCTCAAGGCAATGAAGAAACGGGCAAGGCGGCGCTCTTGCAGCTGGAATCGATTAGC
>JBEAUN010000012.1:0-2819 GCA_041161415.1 Pseudomonadota bacterium
GCTGGAAGTGCGGGATTGGCCGGTGGTGGCGGGCAGCCCCTTTGGCGAGTCGGATGTGCGCTCGGCCACGCGGGTCGCGCTGTTGGGGCAGAGTGTCGTGACACGGCTTTTCAATGATGAAGACCCGGTGGACAAAACTATCCGCATTCGCGGCGCGCCCTTTGTGGTGGCCGGCGTGCTCGCCGCCAAGGGTCAAAGCCTGGATGGCCGCGATCAGGATGACACGGTCATGATCCCTGTCACCACCGCGCAGCGCAAGGTCTTCGGCACCCAGTTCCAGGGCTCGGTGCGTTTGGTGATGGTGGAAGCGGCCAGCGCCGATCAAATGGATCGCGCCGAGCGGCAGATCACTGAATTACTGCGCCAGCGGCATCGAATTGCCAATGGCGCAGAAGATGACTTCACAGTACGCAATCTCACCGCTGTGGCCAATGCCGCGGCTGAGACCGCCCAGACCATGTCGCTGATGCTGGGTGCGATTGCTTCGGTGTCGCTGGTGGTGGGGGGCATTGGCATCATGAACATCATGCTGGTGTCGGTGACCGAGCGCACCCGCGAGATCGGCATTCGGCTGGCGATTGGCGCTCGCAGTCGCGATGTGTTGCTGCAATTTTTGCTTGAGGCCGTGATGCTTTCGCTCATCGGCTGCTTGGTGGGTGTGGCGCTGGGGGTGGGCGGCGCGGCACTCGTGGCCGCTGTGAGCGACACCACGGTGGTGGTCACCGGCAGCTCGATTGCGCTGTCGTTCAGTGTGGCGGCGATGGTGGGGGTGTTTTTTGGATGGTACCCGGCGGCCAAGGCGGCGCGGCTTAAGCCGATTGAGGCACTGCGGTATCAGTGAGCCAGGTGTGATGCGATGGTGCGGACGGAGAGACTCGAACTCTCACGCCTGGGGCGCCAGAACCTAAATCTGGTGCGTCTACCAATTCCGCCACGTCCGCACGAGCGAGATTCTACCGCAAGCCGGGATAATCAATAAGGGCTCAGTCTTTTTTGATTCATCGCCCGCCCAACATCCCGCGCAGCCCGCTGGTGTCGAGGATGCGGATGTGGCGCTGTTGCACGCTGATGAGGCCTTCATCATGAAACCGTGAAAACGCCCGGCTCACAGTTTCGAGCTTCAAGCCCAGATATGAGCCGATTTCTTCGCGTGTCATCCGCAGGTGAAATTCTGCCGGGGACCAGCCGCGGGCCATGAAGCGTTGCGAGAGATTCAATAAGAAAGCTGCCAGACGTTCATCGGCGCGCATGGTGCCAAGGAGCATCATCAGTCCGTGATCACGTACGATTTCGCGGCTCATGAGTTTCATCAGATTGCGCTGCAGGCCCTCTATTTCGCGCGCCGCGTGTTCCAGGCTGCTGAAGGGAATCACGCAGACATCGCTATCTTCCAGCGCCATCGCGTTGCAGGTGTGGCGGGTGCTGCTGATGCCATCCAGCCCAAGCAGCTCGCCGGCCATTTGAAAGCCGGTGACCTGATCGCGGCCATCTTCATTGAGCACATCGGTTTTGAAAAAACCGTTGCGAATCGCAAACAGCGCATCGAACCCATCCCCGGCGCGATAAAGATGCTGGCCGCGCTTTAAGCGGCGGCGATTTCCGAGCAGCGATTCCAGGCGGGCGATGTCTTCAACGCTCAAATCCGCGGGCAAACACAAAGCGGCCATGGCGCAGGCCGAGCAATGTCGAATCTTTTGCCGAGCGTATGCAATTGGAATCACCACGCGTGCTTGCGGCATCCTGCTCACACTCCTTGATGCGGGTCAATTCGATCGCGCCTGCTGTATGTCAGCATTCATGTCTTGCGCGGGCTGGGTGTCACGATGGGGGATTCTAGTCAGCGGCCCATGCCAGGCGCGGCGACGCTTTTCACGTCAGGGCCGAATAGCGGACTGGAGAATCGGTACAATCTTGCACATGCCACAGAAAATCCTGCTTGCTGTTGATGGTTCCTCGTGTTCGCTCGCGGCGGTGCGCGCTTTGATCGAGCATCTGGGCCATTTCACCGCACCCCCGGTGCTGCATGTTTTGTATGTGCATCGCCCGGTGCCACTTGAATCCGCGACGCGCCACGCCGAGCCCGATGCCTTGAGCCGCTATTACCGCGAAGAAGGTCAAGCACAGCTTGCCCCGGCAGAAGCCTTGTTGGATGAGGCCGGGTATGCCTACACCCCGCACATCCATGCGGGCGATGCAGCCGATACGATTGTTCGTGTGGCGACTGAGCTTGGGTGTGATCTGATCGCGATGGGCACGCATGGTCATGGCGTGGCAGCGGGCGCGATGTTGGGCTCGGTCTGCGCGAAAGTGATCCGCCGCGGCCGCGTGCCGGTTTTTTGCCCGCGCCAGGCTGCATGACAGAACCGAAAGCCTATCAACTGGTGCTAGGCGGCATGCACTGCGCTGCCTGCGCCGGGCGCATTGAGCGCGCGATTACAGCGCTGCCGGGTGTGGCCGTGTCAGTCAATTTTGCGTTGTCAGTTGCAACGGTGAATTTGGGCGCAAGCTCGGCCAGCATCGAGCAAGTGATCGAGGCGGTCAGTCGTGTTGGCTACACCGCCACGTTAGCCGCAGAAGATGCGCAAAAACTCGCCCGGCAGGCACGCGAAAGAGAAATTGCGAGCCTGTTTCGCGGCTTTGTGACGGCTGCGTTTCTTACTTTACCGCTGGTGGTGGGGATGCTACTCGGGCTGCATCATCACATCCCGCTTCCGGTGCAGTGGTTGCTGGCCACGCCGGTGCAGTTTTATTCGGGCGCAAGATTTTATCGCGGGGCTTGGCAATCGTTGCGTGGTGGCGGGGCGAACATGGATGTCTTG
>JBEAUN010000125.1:0-12133 GCA_041161415.1 Pseudomonadota bacterium
GCATTGCGTGTGGCGGCGTGTTTTGCCATTCAGCGCCTGCTCGCCGCGATGGCCGAGCTGCGTGAAGCCTTCGCTGCCAAGGCTGAAGAGTTCAAAGATATTCTGAAGATCGGCCGCACCCAGCTGCAAGATGCCGTGCCCATGACGCTGGGCCAAGAATTCTCGGCCTATGCCGTGATGCTCTCGGAAGACGAGGCGCGGCTGCGTGAAGCGATGGCCCTGGTGCGTGAAGTCAATCTGGGCGCCACTGCGATTGGCACCGGCATCAACACCGATGTGGGTTACGCCAAGCTCGCGATCAACCACCTTTCCAATCTGGCTGATCTGCCGATGGAGCTCGCCCCCAATCTAATCGAAGCTACTCAGGATATGGGCGCGTTCGTGCAGCTCTCGGGTGTGTTGAAGCGCATCGCCGTCAAGCTTTCCAAAACCTGTAACGACCTTCGCTTGTTGTCCTCCGGCCCGCAAGGCGGTCTGTGCGAAATTTTCCTGCCTGAGCGTGCTGCTGGCTCGTCGATTATGCCGGGCAAGGTCAACCCGATCATTCCTGAAGTCGTTAATCAGATTGCATTTGAAGTCATCGGCAACGACGTGACCATCACCATGGCCGCCGAAGCAGGGCAGCTTCAACTGAATGCGTTTGAGCCGATCATCGGGTTTAGCCTCTTCAAGAGCATTACCCACCTTGAAGCTGGCTGCCAGACCCTGGCGCGCAATTGCGTGCTGGGCATCACCGCTAACAAGGTGGTGCTGGCCGAGCGTGTGAAAAAGTCCATCGGGCTTGCCACCGCGCTCAATCCCTACATCGGCTATGAAAACGCCACCAAGGTGGCCCGCGAAGCACTGCGGACCGGGCGCACCGTTACAGAACTCGTGTTGCAGATGGGCCTCATGGATGAGAAGCATCTGCGCGAGGTGTTGCGGCCCGAGGTGCTCACCGCACCGCGTGCGTCGCAGCGTTAATTGAGGTCCGTCGCGGGCGAGTCATCCGACCAACCCTAAAACGGTTTGAATGTAGTTTGAGGAGAAATTGATAATGCGTAACAAACTCGCAGTTGTGGGTCTGGTGTGCGGTGTTGCCGCCGCTGGTGTTGCTTCAGCCCAAGAGCTGACCGGCACCCTGAAGAAGATCAAGGACACTGGCTCCATCACCCTGGGCCACCGTGAATCTTCCATTCCGTTCTCGTTCTATGACGACAAGCAGCAAGTGATCGGCTACTCGCACGAGCTCATGCTGAAGGCCGTTGACGCCATCAAGGCCGATCTGAAGCTCGCCAAGCTCGACACCAAGCTGATGCCCGTCACCTCGCAAAACCGTATCCCGCTGGTGTCCAACGGCACCGTGGATATCGAGTGCGGCTCCACCACCAACAACACCGAGCGTCAAAAGCAAGTCGCGTTCTCCAACACCATCTTCGTGATCGGCACCCGTCTGCTGACCAAGAAGGATTCCGGCGTGAAGGATTTCCCGGATCTGGCTGGCAAGAACGTTGTGACCACCGCTGGCACCACCTCCGAGCGTCTGCTGCGCAAGATGAATGAAGAGAAGAAGATGAATCTCAACATCATCTCCGCCAAAGACCACGGCGAGTCCTTCCTGACGCTGGAGTCCGGCCGCGCTGTGGCCTTCATGATGGACGACGCGCTGCTCTACGGCGAAATCGGCAAGGCCAAGAAGCCCTCCGACTGGGCCGTGGTCGGCACCCCCCAGTCCTTCGAAGCCTACGGCTGCATGATGCGTAAAGACGACCCCGCCTTCAAGAAGCTGGTCGACGGCGCGCTCGCCAAGGTGATGCAGTCCGGCGAAGCTGAGAAGATCTACGCCAAGTGGTTCCAGGCCCCGATTCCTCCCAAGGGCATGAACCTCAACTTCCCGTTGTCCGACACCATGAAGGCTCTTTACAAGAGCCCGAACGACAAGGCCTACGAGTAATCTTGGCGCGAACCGCGCGGCGTGTTTGATGCGCTGTGCGGTTTCCTGAAGACCCGTGAGATCGGGCAGCCACCACGGCTGCCCGACTCTCTTGATGAAGCGTTTCCAAAAGAAAAATGGCTTACAACTGGAACTGGGGGGTATTCCTCCAAGACACCGGGATCGGCAACGGCGAGACCTACCTCGACTGGCTGATCACTGGTTTGAAGTGGACGCTATCGCTCGGCCTATCTGCCTTTGCGATTGCGCTGGTGGTGGGTGCCGTGATGGGGGTTTTTCGCACCACGCCGAATAAAATACTCTCGAGCATCGGGACATGCTATGTCGAGCTGTTCCGCAATATCCCGCTCCTGGTTCAGTTGTTCCTCTGGTATTTCGTGCTGCCTGAATTGCTGCCTTTTGGTTTGGGCGAAAAATTCAAGCAGATGAATCCGCTTTGGCAGCAATTTCTGGCTGCCATGGTGTGTCTTGGTCTCTTCACTGCAGCGCGTGTGGCTGAGCAGGTTCGTGCCGGCATTCAGTCATTGCCCCGCGGCCAGCAGGCAGCCGCGCTGGCGCTCGGCTTGACCCTGCCGCAGACCTATCGCCACGTCATGCTGCCGATGGCCTTCCGGCTTATCGTGCCGCCCATGACATCTGAGTTCATGAACGTCTTCAAGAACTCCGCAGTGGCCACCACCATCGGACTCATCGAGCTCTCGCGTCAAGCGCAGCAGCTGGTGGATTACACCGCGCAGGCCTATGAGTCCTTTATCGCGGTCACGCTGATTTATCTTGTGATCAATGCTTCCACCATGTACGTCATGCGCTGGGTGGAAACCAAGACCCGCGTGCCGGGCTTCATCGGCTCGAGCAAATAAGGGGGCGCAGACATGTCAATCTTGAATCTTGATTTCAGCTCCATTCCGGGCGCCCTGCCGATTCTGGCGAGTGGCTTGGCAGTCACCTTTGAAATCACCGTCGCGGCTTTCGTGATTGGTGTGGCCTGGGGCACGGTGCTTGCCGTGATGCGTCTTTCCGGCAACAAGGCCTTGGCGTTTTTCGCCACGAGCTATGTGAATCTCTTCCGTTCTGTGCCGCTGGTGATGGTGATTTTGTGGTTCTACCTCATCGTGCCGCAGCTCTTGAAGGCGATCTTTGGCCCCGGCATTGCCGATATTCGGTTTGCCTCGGCGCTCACTGCGTTCTGCTTGTTTGAAGCGGCGTATTTCTCCGAAATCGTTCGCGCCGGTATCCAGAGCGTGTCGCGTGGCCAGATTTCGGCCTCTTATGCGATGGGCTTTACCTACCTCGAAACCATGCGGCTCATCATCCTGCCGCAGGCACTACGCAATATGCTGCCGCTGCTGGTCACCCAGCTGGTGATTCTGTTCCAGGATACCTCGCTGGTGTATGTGATCGGCTTGGCTGACTTCTTCGGCAGCGCCTACAAAGTGGGCGATCGCGACGGCCGTCTGGTGGAGCTGCTGCTGTTCGCCGGTGTCATTTATTTCATCTTGTGCTTTGCCATGTCGACTGCGGCGAAGCGTCTGCAAAAAAGGAATGTGCGATGAGCATGATCGAATTCAAAAACCTCTCCAAGTGGTACGGCCAGTTTCAAGTGCTGACCGATTGCAACACCTCGGTGAATAAAGGCGAAGTGGTGGTGGTCTGCGGGCCCTCCGGTTCGGGTAAATCCACGCTCATCAAGTGCGTCAATGCGCTCGAGCCCTTCCAGAAGGGTGAGCTCATCGTCAATGGTGTGTCAGTCGGCGCGCCGGGCACCAATCTGCCCAAGCTGCGCTCGCAAGTGGGTATGGTGTTCCAGCATTTTGAGCTTTTCCCGCACATGACGATCGTGAAGAACCTCACCATCGCGCAGACCAAGGTGTTGGGTCGCAGCGAAGACGAGGCGCGTGACAAGGGTTTGAAGCTTCTGGATCGCGTGGGCCTCCTGGCGCACGCCGAAAAGCACCCGGGCCAGCTCTCCGGCGGCCAGCAGCAGCGTGTGGCGATCGCCCGCGCGCTGTGTATGGATCCGATCTGTATGCTGTTCGACGAGCCCACCTCGGCGCTTGACCCCGAGATGATCAATGAAGTGCTCGATGTGATGGTGGAGCTCGCACAAGAAGGCATGACCATGATGTGCGTGACCCACGAAATGGGCTTCGCCAAGAAGGTCGCCCACCGCGTGATCTTCATGGATCAGGGCCGCATCGTTGAAGACGCCAACAAGGATGAATTCTTCTCCACACCGCGCTCCGAACGCGCGCAGCTTTTCTTGTCAAAAATTCTCAATCACTGAGATTGAGGCACCTCTCACAGGCCCCCGCTGCCCGGCGGGGACTGTGTTTGATGGCGATGCGTGCCGGCAAGCGGTGACATCGCCATTTTTCTTTTGAGCGCGCTGCCCATGCTGCCAGGCATTAGCAATGTCGGCTGTCTCCGAGGTGGCATGGCTTGGCGCTCACCCGTCATGCGGCGGGCTTTCAGCGATCCCCGAAATGTGCCCAGTTGATGGCGTATCGTTTGGCGATCGTCATGAGTTTGCGATATTGCGCCGCGTAGGGCAGGGGTGGCTCCGCGTTGGGGGCGGGGCTGAGCAGGCGTTTTGATTCATCGATGAGCGCGCGCTGCGCATCGTCGATGATTCGCACCAGTCGGCTTGATTTGCCTTCGGCCGCCAGCAGTACGCAAAAACCATGATCGTTGTGCGCAGGGTCAAAGAGCAGCATTTCCGCCTTGCTCAAGCCCAATGCCGCCATCAGCTTAAAGCGCTGGGCAAGGCTTGGGTGTTGTGCAGCAAGGGCGCCGATGATTTGTGCTTGATAAGCCAATGATTCAGCCTCTTGGCGAGGCGGTGAGTCAGTAATGTCATCAAGCAGCGCCTGGGCATCCGGGTGGCCTCCCCGCAGGGCTTGATCCAGCCATCGCGCGCATTCCAGCAGCGAAGCGGCGTCCCGTTTTCCATTGCGACGCAGGGGCTTCATCAGCCTGCGCGCCAATTCGACTTGCGCCTCGGGGAGCCCCGCGCGCGCGCTGCGGTGGAGCATTTCTTGGGCGTGGGTGGCATCGCGCCCCTCAAAGCGCGGGTTGTCATGCAGCCGGGCAAGCGCAACGCCTGCTTCTGCCACGCCGTTCTCGAGCGCGGCCTCCAGGAGTCGCGCAGCCCGCTTGTAATTACGACGCATATCGGCCGGCATGAAACCTGCCAGCATCGCGCCGTATTCAAATTGCGCCGCCGGATACCCCGCCTCACTGGCGCGTGAAATCCATTCGCTGCCTTCTTTGCATGAGCCAATGTCATCCGCTTGCAGGCGCAGCAGCACACCCAGCCGATACCACCATGTCGGCTCGTCATGGTTTGCCAACGCCCTGACTGCCGTCAAGCCCTGCAGATCGCGCTTCACCCACGCGCGCTCGGCCAGTGCCCGCAGCGCCTCATCGGAGCCCGCATCGGCTGCTTTTGAAAGCAGTTGGCGCACGGCCGGCTCAGTCCGTTGGCCGGTTTGCTCGAGTATCCGCGCGAGCAACACCTGCGCCTCGCTATTGCCACCTTGCGCCGCGATCTCAAAAAAATAGCGGGCGCGATCACGCGATACCGGCCCCTGCCGGGCCTGCCATACCATGGCCGCATGCAGCGCGGCCAACGCATCGCCCGCATTCGCCGCGGCTTCGTAGTGCGGCAACAGGCCTTCTGCATCGGGCACGCAAGGCGGCGGGATGTGGCGGGCAATCAGCCGCGAGGCTTCCCGCAGGCCCTGGTCGGCTGCGCGCCCCAGCCAGATCAAAGCGGCCTCTTGATTGGGGGCAATCCCTTCGCCGCCGGCGAGGTAGAGCTTGCCCAATTCAAGCTGCGCCGTGCTGTCGTTGTCTCGAGCTAGCCGCAGTAATTTGAGCGAGGCGCGTGATGCCATCTGAATCGATGGGTGGGTTGAAAAGCCTGATTTTAACGCGGCGCTCAAGGCATGCGATAAAATTCGGCCCATGAAAAATACCTGCCGCCTGGCGCTGATGACAGCGCTCACCTTTTTGCTTCATGCCTGCAGCCAGCCCGTCAAACTGCCACCGCCGGCACCTGTGCCATCGCCACCTCCCAAGGTGGCACTGGTGCTGGGTGGCGGCGCCGCCAAGGGCTTTGCGCACATCGGGGTCATCAAGGCCCTCGAAGCCCAAGGCATCGTGCCGGACATGGTGGTGGGCACCAGTGCCGGCGCGGTGGTGGGCGTGCTCTATGCCGGTGGCTATAACGGTTTCGAGTTGCAAAAAATCGCCATGCAGCTCGACGAGGCGCAAGTGAGCGATTGGGGTCTGCCCGACCGCGGGCTCATCAAGGGCGAGGCCCTGCAAGCTTTTATCAACAAGACGCTGCAAGGCCGCACTCTGGAAAAGCTGAACCGCACTGTGGGTGTGGTCGCCACCGATCTTAATAGCGGCGAGGCCATTGTCTTTCGCACCGGTGATGCCGGCATGGCAGTGCGTGCCTCGGCCAGCGTGCCGGGCGTGTTCCAGCCGGTGGGCATCCAGGGCCGCGAATATGTCGACGGCGGGCTGGTGAGCCCTGTGCCGGTGCGCGCTGCTCGCGCCATGGGGGCGGATATCATCATCGCAGTCGATATCTCTAGCCGACCGGCTCAGAGCAAAACGCGCAGCACGCTTGATGTGCTGATGCAAACCTTCGCCATCATGGGCCAGTCGATCAGCCGTCAAGAGCTTGTCGATGCCAGCGTGGTGATTCGTCCCGCCATCCACGAGATCTCCTCCACCGATTTTCAGACTCGGCATCTGGCGGTGTTTGAAGGCGAAAAAGCGGCGGCAGCGCTGATGCCTCAGATCAAGGCGAAGCTTCAAAAGCTGCGGGGCGGGTGAGGGCGGGGTGTGTTGGCTCGTCTTGTTTTCAGCGAGACCTTATTGTATTGTGACCATGTGGTCATAATGTTTGGGGGGCGCTATGCGTATCGTTCAAGTGGTTGAAGCGAAAGCGAAGTTTTCAGCGCTTCTGGCGGCGGTGGAAGCCGGGGAGACCATTGCCATTACGCGCCACGGTCGGATTATTGCCCGGCTGGTCGCAGAGAAGCCAAAATCAGCTGCCCAGGCATTTGCGCCGCTTTGGGCGCAGGCTGATGAGATCGATCTGGTTGCACCGGAGGACCTCCCGGCGGAGCCGATGCAAGGTCTGTGATATGCGTTATTTGCTGGATACCAATATTTTCATTGCGGCGATGAAAGGCCTGCCGCCCGTGCGGCGTCGGCTTGAGGCCACCGCGCTCACCGATATTTTGCTGTCACCGATCGTCCTCGGTGAGCTGGTGCTTGGGGTGGAGAAAAGTCTGCATCAGGAGAAAAACGCCGAGCGATTGGCGTCAGTCACAACGCAGATTGAGCTGGCTCCCATCGATGAAGCGGTGAGTCGGCAGTACGCACACATTCGCGCGTTGCTGGAGCGGCGAGGCACGCCGATCGGGGGAAATGACTTCTGGATTGCCGCGCAGGCACTCGCCTTGGGGCTGGTGCTCGTGACGGATAACCAGGCAGAATTTGCGCGCGTCCCCGGGCTTGCGCTGGAGAACTGGTTGGGCGGGTGAGAGGCGTTGCCGATCAGGCTCCGCATGGCAGCTTGTCCTTGCTGAGCGTGATCGCATGGAATGCTCAGTGCGGCGCGATTCTTTGTTTTGCAAATGTGCCGATCTGGTGAAAGGCGTGTTCGAGAACGGGGACGTGTTCGATCAGGCGAGCGAGGTTTCTCAGCAGCCTCTCGGGTTGATCCGGGTGCTCGTGCTCGGCCTGGTTGCGCAATTCACGCAGCATCAGCCACGCTTCCGCGCTGGGGAGGATGGCAAGTTTTTCAGCACGGTTAAGCGTGTCGATGAAAGACTCTGCCTCGTGCCATTCTCCGATTAACTGCAACAGCGCAGGCAGGAGTCGAGTGCCGATGGCGTCCTGCAGGCGGCCAAAACGAAAAACCATCTGATCCAGCGTGCGCACCTGCGAGTCCGTGAGGGGCGTGGAGTGCGCGGTGGGTGATTGTGCAGGCAAATACTCGCGTGTCTCAGCCCAGGCCTGCATTAAACGCTGATGGTGCGCCTCGCACTCAGAAAGCGCGGGATTGATTTTGTATTCGATGATTTCCGATCTTTGCAAAATAAACCTCAAAGCGGGATGCCCGTTTCCCGGGCGATGCGCTGGATGGGCAATTCCGCCTCGCCCGCGTCAGGGGCGAAAATGAGGTCGATGCGTTGCTCGCCAATTTGCTGTTTTAGTCTGGCAAGAAACACGGCTTTGAGCATGGGCCAGTGATCAGCGGGTGCCTCCATGCCGACAACCAAAAGGTCAATATCCCCGCCGCGCCGCGCATCATCGGTTCTGGACCCAAACAGATACAAGCAAACGCCCTGACCCAGTGTTTCGGTCGCGAGGCTTTTGATGCTGTTGATCTGGTGTTGGGTCAAACGCATGGTGAGATTCTAAACAATGTACTGTCCGCACTCTACACGCCGAGACACGTGCGTGATCGCGCCAGAGCGATATCCTCGGCCGAAGGGGGGATTTGTGCCCGTTGAGTGAGGGGCGAGAACCGCTTCGCTCATTTCTTTTGTTGTTTGAATGCAACAAAAAACACCCCGCCTGCCGCCAACTCGCGTGATTTTTGGGGTGTCTTGTTTACTTCTTGCCGCTTGCCTGGTGGCTGGGCGTATCTTCTGCGCCACTCGCTCTTGTGCGAGAAAACAGCCCTTAACCAAGGAGTATCAAATGCAAAAGAAACTGATCGTTGCTGCGCTGGCCGGCCTCGCCGCCGCCCCCGCGTTTGCTCAGTCCAACGTGACTGTTTATGGTCGTATTAACACGTCTCTCGAGAGTGAATCCCAGAGTGCCACCAGGACAAGCACGGTAATGCGCTCCAATGGCTCGCGAATCGGTTTTCGTGGCGCAGAGGATCTCGGTAATGGCCTGAAGGCTATTTTTGGGATTGAGCAAGCAATTAACTCTGAGAATGGTGTTTGGGGTAGTCTCGGAAGAAACGCTTATGTTGGGCTTGACAGCAGTGGTGCCGGCTCCCTGATTATGGGTCGTTTGGATGCCACCAGCCCCGGTGGCGCCCCGGTTTATTCTGCGTTTGCTGCAGTCTGGAATGACATCAACCATGACACGGGTGCCACTGGCTTTACCCAATCGAACGGTGTTGAAGCTTTCACGGGAGATGTTGCTGGTCGCGCTGTTCTCGGGATCAGAACCCGTGCATCCAACGCAGTTGCGTATAGCTCCCCGACGCTGGCCGGGGGTCTCAAGGTGAGCGTGCGTTATGCCATGCTGGGTACAGACAATGGTGTGCAGCAAGCTCAGGGTACGACCAGCGGTGCTGAAAGTGACCGCAGTGAAACCGAGGTGGGCGCAGTTTATAAGACCGGCCCCCTGACAGTCTCCGCTGGCTACACTTCCGCTTCCAATAAAGCCGATGTGACTCCTGGAACGGCTAGGTTTGATGATCGTTTCCAGTTGGGTGCGAGCTACAACCTCGGCTTCGCTAATGTCGGAGCGATCTACGCTAAAACCAACTACGAAGGCAACTCCTCTACCTCCTTGTCCGACACCGGCGAATGGGGCGTTAGCTTCAAGGTTCCGTTTGGCAAGAGTGATGTTGTCGCCAACTACGTGCGTCGGGAGCTCCAGACCAAGCTTGATGGTGATGATCGTGTCTGGCAAGTGGGTTACGGCTATGCATTCAGCAACCGTACCCGCGGCTTCGTCTTCTATCAAAATCGTGACTTCGATACATCAGCGTCTGGGACCGCAAGTGATGATGCCATCAAGACGGTCGGCGTCGGTGTTCGACACAACTTCTGATTTTAGCGTTTGATCTAGCTAAAGCCGCCTTCGGGCGGCTTTTTCTTTGGTGCGCCCAGCATGGGCGCACACCTGCGGGTGCAAGCCCCGCTGCGAGTTGGTCACAGCGAGTAGCATGCCGGGTGGTGTGGCAGGGGCGGCTGCCATGATCGCGGCCCCCCTATGCCGATGCGTTCCTTTTGGCGGCGGCAACGCCCCGCGTTGCAATTTGTGCTTGCTTAAGCCCCCAAAGCTCGCGTATAGTCGCGCCCCTTCGACGCATAAGAAGTCAGCGCGTCGTTTTAGCATCGTCCCTGGCCTATCTTTCCTCCCCTCGGTTTCTTCTCGGGCGCGGTTTTTGTGATCGGTTGGTGCCGATATCCGTGTCCCGCCGACTGTCGCGCTGCCGCTTGCAGCCCAGTTGGCCGCGTGCCTTTGCGCATGCGCTTTTGAATGAAGGAATCGACCATGGGTTTCCAGGAACTGGGCCTCACTGAGTATTTGGTAAAAGCACTGACCGAGGCGGGCTATGAAGCCCCCACGCCGGTGCAAGAAAAATCTATCCCCGCCGCGATCGCTGGGCGGGATCTGCTGGTCTCCTCGCAAACCGGCTCAGGCAAGACCGCGGCTTTCATGCTGCCGGCCTTGCATCGCATGAATGAAAACTTGAGCGATGATCCGCTCACCCGCCTGCAGTTTTCCGGGCCCCGGGTGTTGGTGCTCACGCCCACCCGCGAGCTCGCGTTGCAAGTCACCGAGGCCTGCCGCAAATATGGCCGTCACCTGCGTTATGCCAAGCCGGTGAGCGTGGTGGGCGGCATGCCTTATCCGGTGCAGAACAAACAGCTCTCGCAAAAATATGACGTGCTGGTCGCCACCCCCGGCCGCCTGATCGACCACATGGAGCGCGGCCGGATTGATTTTTCCAGCCTGCAAATGCTGGTGCTGGATGAAGCCGACCGCATGCTCGACATGGGCTTCATCGATGATATCGAGCGCATTCTCGCCAGCCTGCCTGCCAAGCGGCAGACGCTGCTGTTTTCCGCCACGGTGGATGCGCGCATTGAGGGCATGACCCGTCGCCTCATGAATGACCCTGAGCGCATCGAGATCGTCTCTGCCGTCAAGGGCCATGCCAACATCGAGCAGCGCATGCTCTTTGCCGATGATATGCGCCACAAGACGCGGCTGCTTGATTCGGTGCTGCGTGACGCGACACTCGAGCAGGCGATTGTGTTCACTGCCACCAAGCGCGATGCCGATTCGCTGGCGGTCGAGCTCGATGGCGCTGGTTTTGCCGTGGCCGCTTTGCATGGCGACATGTCTCAATCGCAGCGTAATCGCACGCTCACTGGCCTGCGCCGCGGGCATTATCGCGTGCTGGTGGCCACCGATGTGGCGGCGCGCGGCATCGATGTGCAAACCATCAGCCATGTGATTAATTTCGATCTGCCCAAGAACCCCGAAGATTATGTGCATCGCATCGGCCGCACCGGTCGTGCCGGGCGCTCGGGTATTGCCATCAGCTTCGCCTCAGGCCGCGAGCGTTTTCAGGTCAAGGCGATCGAGCGTTACACCAAAAACACCATCACCGTGCACACCATCCCCGGCCTTGAGCCCAAGGTGGAAGCGCCGCGCGAGCCGCGCCGTGCGCCGGGCGCGGGCCCGAAGCGATTCGGTGGCCCGCGTGAAGGTTTTGGTGCGCGCCGTGAAGGCGGGCAGTTTAATCGCGAGCGTCCGGCCTATCCGCAGCGCGATGGTAATCGTGGGCATTATGGTCAGGGCAGTGCGGGCGGCAACGCGCCCTCGCGACAGCCGGGTGCAGGTTTCGAAGGCCGCGGCAATGCGGGTGGTCAATTCAATCGTGACGGCAATCGCAGCTTTGGCGGTCGCGATGGTAATCGCGACTTCAACCGCGACGGCAACCGCGACGGCAACCGTGAGTTCAGCCGCGACGGCAATCGTGAGTTCAGCCGTGACGGCAATCGCGACTTCAATCGCGAGGGTAACCGCAGCAACTTCAATCGCGACGGCAACCGCAGCTTTGGCCAGGATCGCAGAGCCTCTGCGCAACCCGCCCAGCGCGAGGGTAATCGCGAGTTCGGCGATCGCCAGCGCCCTCGTTCGCCCAGCACGAATCGCGAAGGCACGGTGCATCGTCGGAAGTTCGATCGGTAAGGCGTACGGCCGCTATCGGAGCCCTGTAGGGCGGGTAACTTGTTACCCACGCGTTGGTAGCTACGAGGAATACGCGTGGGTGGCAAGCCACCCACCCTAAAGGCAATGCCATTAAGTTAAGCCCCCTTGTAAGCGAAGTGGAATCCGGCGATTTTCACTTTGTTGGATCGTTTGGCTGTTCTTCCGGGGCGGGTTTGCTCTTTTGCGCCTGGTGCGCGCAGT
>JBEAUN010000167.1:0-4573 GCA_041161415.1 Pseudomonadota bacterium
TTTTTTGGGCTGTCTGGCAAGGCGCGACAACGCGGAATGGTCATTCCATTCAAGGCGGAGCAACACAGCCAGGCGGCCCAAAAAACAGGCAATCCGGCGTGCAGCGATCTCACCCCAGTGGTGAGCGCATTAAACGGCAAAAACGCAAATCGACTCATGTCGTTATCAAGATTAACAAGCGGTCAACTGCGGTTTTTAGGTTTAATACGCTCGCATCCCGCTTTGTCGTCTCAGGAATGACAAGCATGGCGACAAACCGGCCCTAGCGCCCCGCCATCACGCCACGCGCGAACAAAAGATCTTCCCACGCACGGGCCTTGTCCGGCAGATTGCGCAGCAGATAGGCGGGGTGATAGGTGACCACCAGCGGCGTGCCATCGACATCAAACACCTTGCCGCGGGCCTCGCTGATTTTGACTTCGCGCTTTAACAAAGCCTGCGCGGCGGGTCGGCCCAGCGCCACGATGAGCTTGGGCTTAATCAGCGCAATCTGGCGTTGCAGATACGGGTTGCAGGCTTCGATCTCGCTGGCTTCCGGGGTGCGGTTATTCGGCGGGCGGCATTTGACCGCATTGGCGATATACACGCCCTCCCCACGCTTAAGTGAAATCGCCGCCAGCATGGCATCAAGCAGCTTGCCGGCTTGGCCGACAAAGGGCTCGCCGCGTGCGTCTTCTTCAGCGCCTGGGCCTTCGCCCACGAAAAGCCAGGGCGCAGCATGATCGCCCACGCCCAGCACAGCTTGCTTGCGTTGCTCACAGAGCACGCAGGCGCGGCAAGTGGCCACCGCTTGGGCCAGGGTGTTCCAGTCCATGCTGTCGATGTTGATTGCGCTATCGCTGCGCACAACAACGGGCTCGCTTGAAACCTCACTCACCGCTGCGAGCGGCGCCTCCAATACCGGCGCAGGCTGCGCGCGCAGCCGCCAGATCGGCGTGAGACCCATTTCACGCAAGAGGGTATCGCGCCGGCTCATAGATCGCGCGTCATGACGATGGCATCCTCGCGGCCTTGGGTGGCGGGGTAATACCCGCGCCGACGGCCGATCGGGGAGAACCAAGCCGAGCGATACAGCGCAAGGCCCGCAGCATTCGAGGGCCGCACTTCGAGGAACATGCGCACGGCGCCGCTCCTGCGGGCCTCATCGCACAGATGATCGAGCACCGCGCGGCCAATGCCGCGGCCCTGCCAGGACTTCGCCACGCTGAGATTAAGCAAATGCGCTTCATCCAGCGCATTCATGACGATCGCATAGGCCACCACCTCATCGCCCACACGACACAGCCACGCGCCGTGGCCGGCTTTGATGGAATCCGCGAAATTGCCGCGCGTCCAGGGGAATTCATAGAGCGTGCGCTCGAGCGCATCGACAACCGACAAATCGGCCTCATGCATCGGGCCGAAAGTGAGCGCTTCATTCACCACCGCCATTACGCCCGCCCCCCATTCATCAGCCGCTCTGCGGTGGTGAGCGCGACCTTTTGCCGCACATAGATGGGTGCGGCCATCGCGGCAGGCTCAGCGGTGCGCTGCGCCGCCAAGCGGGCCACCGCACTCGCCGTGGGGTGGCATTCGGCATCGATGCCGGCCAGGCTTGCCGCGAGCGCGGCGCCAAGCAACCCGCCATAGGCCGCAAAACCATTGCCCGCACCCGCCCACTGGCCGGGGTGATCGCGCAGGAAATCGCGCAGGGATTCCAGGGCCATCTGCGGCGGCTGGCAGCTGGGCTGCAGCAGGCATTCCACGCCTTCAGCGCGCACTGCATAGGCCGCGAAATAAAGCTCATTCATGCGCGCATCGGTGGCCACCAGCTTTAAACCCGGCCCCGCAGCAAACGCCAGCGCTTCGAGCGAGCCCACGCCCACCACTGGCCGCTCGGCAGCGAAGGCGAGGCCCTGCGCCACACCACAAGCCAAGCGCAAGCCAGTGAAGGCGCCCGGCCCTGCGCCAAAGGCGATGACATCAAGCTCAGAAAGCTTGACCGCGGCCTGCGCCAACAGCGAAGAGATCGCGGGCAACACCCAGCCCGAATGCGTCTGCGCGCCCTCAGTCCGCTGCTCGATGGGTTCGCCATCAAGCTGCAAGGCGATGCTGCCGCGCTCGCTGCTGGTTTCGATTGCAAGAATCTTCATGACGGGAATTTTACCGAATCGACGCCACCACGTTGAGAAAAAGCTGCCAGACTTTCAGGGCTTTTGGCCGCTCGCGACGGTCAAGCGCCACAGCGAGGTGACTTCAGCCTTGCGTGCTGCATGGAGCGGATCGCTCACATCCGCTGCGCGCGGGTGAGTGGGTCGTGCATCCAGGCGCCCCGCCACTTCGAGGCCCGCTGCTGCGATCGCATCCAAAAGGCTTGCCCGGGTGCGCAAACCCAAGTGTTCAGCCAGATCAGAGAGAATCAGCCAACCCTCGCCGCCCGGGGCGAGATGCGCCGCGAGGCCCTTTAGGAACCCTTGCAGCATGCGGCTGTCGGGGTCATAGACGGCGTACTCAAGCGGCGAGCTTGGGCGCGCGGGCAGCCAGGGTGGATTGCATACGATGAGCGCGGCGCAGCCTTCGGGATAGAGATCCGCCTCGCGCACTTCCACGCAATCGGCAAAGCCCAACCTTGCGAGATTCTCTACAGCGCAAGCCAAGGCGCGCGGGTCTTGATCGGTGGCGATCACCCGCTGCACGCCGCGACGCGCGAGCACCGCCGCCAGCACGCCGGTGCCAGTGCCGATATCAAACGCAAGATTGTGGGAAGACAACACAGCAGGCAGCGGCGCGCGCGCCACCAGATCGATGTATTCACCGCGGGTGGGCGCAAAAACGCCGTAGTGCGGGTGGATGCGCCCGCCTGCGGCGGGGATATCGAGACCCTTGCGCCGCCATTCATGCGCGCCAATCACGCCCTGCAATTCGCGCAATGACAACAGCATGGCCCCAAGCGCAGGGCCATAGGCCTCGGTGCAGGCGGCGCGCACATCCGGGGCGCGGCGCAAGGCGATTTCATAGTGCTGATCGATCTCGATCAACAAGGCGCCCAGCGTGCGGGCGCGCTGTGACCGGGCTTGGCGCTGCAGATTGAAGAGCTCGGCGCGGCTGGTGGCGGGGTTCGCGGCTTTCTGGCGGCGGTCGGCGCGGGTCGCCAGCGCGACCAAAAGCTGCCGGGCGTTTTGAAAATCACCGCGCCACAACAGCGCCACCCCTTGGCAAGCCTGCCCGTAAGCTTCATCAGCGGTCAAGCGATCATCGACCACGCGCACCTGCTTGGGCGGTGGCGCGGCGCGTTCAGAGTGCCAGAACGCAACGCGCTCGTAGCCCTCTTCCATCCAGCGCACCTCTTGGGGAAGATCGGGGCTCAGAATTTTTCGTCCGGTCGAAGATAGCGCCACTTGCCCGGCGGCAGACGCCCAAGCGGCACGCCGCCGCTGCGCACCCGCTTCAAGCCGGTGACAGTGAGCCCCACCAATTCGCACATGCGGCGAATCTGACGCTTGCGGCCTTCGCGCAGCACGAAGCGCAGCTGATCTTCATTTTGCCAGGACACCCGCGCCGGCTTGAGCTGCACGCCATCGAGACTCAAGCCATGCCGCAGCAGCGCCAGGCCTTTTTCAGACAACTGCCCCTCAACGCGCACCAGATATTCTTTTTCAACGCTGGAATCCTGGCCGATGAGATGTTTGGCCAGCCGGCCATCCTGGGTGAAAACCAAGAGGCCCGTGGAATCAATATCCAGCCGACCGGCCGGCGCCAAGCCGCGCAAGTGGCCAGGCTTGAATTTCATCGGAGAGGGGTCTTCTTCCCAGCGGTTTTCCGGGCGCAGCAGCAGCACCGCGGGCTCGTAGCCCTCCTCCGCCTGGCCGGAGACATAGCCCACCGGCTTGTGGAGCACGATCGTCACTTGCTCGCTTTGCTGCTCACGCGCTGCGGGGTCTATCTCGATTCGGGCTTGGGGCGACACGCGGACACCGAGGGTATCGACCACCTTGCCATCGACCTTGACCCAGCCATTGACAATCCACTCTTCCGCCTCGCGACGCGAGCACAAACCCAGCTCGCCCATGCGCTTGGAAAGCCGGGGGTTTTCGGATGCCGGCGACGGCGCGGAGGGCATAACAGGCCGCGGCGAAGCCGCGCGGCGCGATGCAGGCGATTTTGCGCCCGGCTTGGCCGCGCGATTCACATCTTTGGGCAGTGTGAGCGTGCGTCGGGTCATGAGTTGGGGATGGCTGAGCGCAGCGAAGTATGGGGCCGGCGGCGGCGCGATCACGCAATTCAACCGCCGCGCAGCGCAAAACATTGGCGGAGAGGGTGGGATTCGAACCCACGATAGAGTTGCCCCTATTCCGGTTTTCGAGACCGGCCCATTCAACCACTCTGGCACCTCTCCGGGCGCGTGATGTGCGCATGGCGACTCACGCGAGCGGGGGATTATACGCATTTTCAGAAGCGGTGTGGGGGGCGGGAATCCAGGGCCGGAGCATCAAAACTCGTTCACGCTCAGGCACCTACCACGGGCTGTTGTAAACAGCCAGGAAATCGTGTCCACTCTCGGATTTTTTCCACGAGAGATGACCGACAAGAACGC
>JBEAUN010000239.1:0-6796 GCA_041161415.1 Pseudomonadota bacterium
TTCATAAACTACGAAGCAAGCCGGGTGTTGCCGTTTGACGGCAGGGTCGCCCAGCAATTCACAATTCATATGCGCCGCTTTAACCAGCTGCGGGATCGGCCCCAGCCCGCGGTTGCTCTCACTCGGATATTCCTTCGAGGAAATGTTGTACGCCATCCCGGCATAGGTCCATTGGCAGCGGCCGGGCAGCACATGATCAAAGGCCAGCTCAGCGGCATAACGGTTCTCACCCACCTTTTTGACCGGAACTTCGGTCTCCCATGTTTGCCTGACTGTCGCCGCGGGAAACAAGCCGAGCGTCAGCAGTGTTTCCTTGCAGTCCGGGTTTTCGGTGCTGAAGCTGATATCCAGCTTGAGCTCAAACCCCCTGTCATAAGGAAATACTCCGCTCATCACAATCTTCCTTTGGGGGTTGGGATTGATACGCGGTTTGGAGAGTTCCAATACAACCGCATACACCGCGATGAAGGCGAGGAACCCGCTGATAAACCAATGTTTCTTGCACCATGCAATCATGTTTTCTCCTGTGTGCTTCGGTGGGGCGCGTCATGATTCAATCCCGCGTAAGCCGCGCGCTGCCCCGATTTTTCGCGCCCGATCGTACCCGGCCGTAACCCCGCCGCCCAGATGCCTTTTTGCCCGCGGCGCATGAAGGCGGTGTGTCATCGCTCACGCCCTGCCTCCTGCACAGCCTTTTGGATGGGCGAGAGCAAATACGCCAGTACGGTGCGCGTGCCTTGATGGATTTCTGCTTGCACCATCATGCCGGGGGTGAGGGTGAGTCGGGTGCCCTGGCTGTCGATCAGCACTTGTGCATCAAGCCGCAAGCGCGCTTTGTAGGCTGAAGGTGGGGCGGCGAAGTGTTCATTTCGTGCCTCGCCGCTGGGGCTCCGAGCGCTGGCATCCGCGCTCACCAGAATCACCTCGCCGGTGAGCATGCCGTGTCGCTGAAAGGGGTAGGCGGCAAGCTTGATTTTGGCGCGTTGCCCCACACGCACGAAGCCCACATCCTGATTGCGAATCTCCACATCGGCGTAGAGCGCCTCGTCGTGCGGGACTAAGGTCATCAGCACGGCGCCGGGTTGCACCACCGCACCCACGGTGGTGGTGGCGAGATCCTTGATGACGCCGTCCTGCGGGGCGCGCAGCACCATGGCGTCGGTGGCATGGCGTGTTTTTTCAAGCGCAGGTTCGAGCTGATTGATGCGTTCGCGCACGAGGGCGAGTTCCTTTTGCAGCTCGCCCAGATAGGTGCTTTTGAGCTGTGTGAGTTTTTTGTTTTGCGCGGACACGGCGGCGTCGAGTGCCGCCACGGTGGCCCGTTGGGTGTCCAGGTCGCGCGCTTTTTCGGTGGCTTCACGCTGCTTTTCCGCGCTCGCCAGTGGGCCAATGAAGCCTTGTTTTTCGAGTCTTTCGTAGGCTTGCGCGGATTTTTGCCAAGTCGGCAAAACTTGTTCGAGCTTGGCCAGCTGATCTTGTGCGGCGCGTTTTTCGTGTTGGGCTTTCAGCAGCAGGGCGCGTTCTTGCTCGAGGCTGTCAGCAAGGGCTTTGCGGCGTGCCTGGTAATGGCGATTGACCTCGGCAAAGCGTGCTGGGTCATCACCGCTTTGTGCCTGCATGGGGGCATCGGCCAGCTCGGCTTCGATGCGGCGCAGCTGTAAGCGCTGGAACTGCAGGTCATTGCTGACACCCGTGTGGTCCGCTTGGGCGAAGGTGGGGTCGAGCCTGGCGAGCACTTGGCCGGCGCGGACAGACTGCCCTTCATTCACGCTCAATTCAGCGATCACCCCGGCTTGCGCTGGCTGAACAATTTTGACCAGCGTTTCGGGCGTGAGCTTGCCTTCCGCACTGGCGACAATGTCGAGCTCGCCAAACGCAGCCCAAGCCAAGAGGCCGAGTGTCAGAATGCAAAGCACCCACAGCACGATGCGACCCGGGGTCTCGGGCGGTTGGTGGGTAATGAGCCGCAGCGGGTCTTGCCAGCGGCTGATCGGTGAGGTGGAGGGATGCGGGTTGGTCATGGTGTTGGCGTGTCTTTTCACTTGGCGTTTGGCTGTGCCGGTGACAGCGATTGAGCGCCGTTGGGGCCGAGACGGAAAACCGCATCGAGCTGAAGTCCGCGCGGCAGTGCATGGGTGATGAACAGGATCGTCACTTTGCCCTTCAGGGCATTAATGGTGCGCGCGAAGGCTTCTGCCGTGGCGGCATCCAGCGCGCTGGTGGCTTCATCGAAAACAAGCACATCCGGGCGCTTGAGCAGCGCGCGCGCAATCGCGATGCGTTGCCGCTGGCCACCGGACAAGCCGGCACCGCGTTCGCCGATTTCGGTCTGGTAGCCCTGGGGCAGGGTGTCGATCACATCATGGATTTCGGCGAGTTTGCAGGCGGCAATAATTTCGTCAAAGCTGGCTTGCGGTCTGGCGATCAGCAGGTTGTTGTGGAGTGTGCCGGAGAAAAGCGTGGTTTCTTGCGGGACGACGCCAAAGTGCCGTCGAAGCTCATTGGCTGACAGGTGTCGGATGTCACGGCCATTCATCAGAATGCGGCCACTCACCGGCTGATAGAAACCCTGCAAAAGCTTGGCCAGCGTGCTTTTGCCGCTGCCCGAAGGGCCCATGATGCCCACACATTGTCCGCGAGAGATCTCAAGGTTGAGATTTTGATAAAGCAGCGGCGCCTCATCGCTGTGACGAAATGACACGCCTTCGATGCGTATGCCACCGGCTTGCCGCTGCTCGCGGGTGGGCACGATGCTGTAAGGCTCAACTGGGGCATTCATCACATCGCCCAAGCGTTCCACGGCCACACGGGCCTGCTGGAATTGTTGCCACAGCCCCACCATGCGGAGCAAGGGTTGGGAAAGCCGCGAGGCAAACATCTGAAATGCGACCAGCATACCGATGGTGAATTCAACACTGTGCATCGCGATCCAGGCACCCACTGCGAGCACCAGTAGGCTCATCAGTTGTTCCAGGAAATTCGCTGCGGTGTTGTAGGTGTTGGCGAGCTGTTTTGTGGCGAACCCCGCTTGCAGCGCACTGGCCAGATACTCGCGATAACGCGCGTTGAGCTGAGGCTCCATTTGCAGCGATTTGACGGTCTCCAGGCCCGCGATGTATTCGGTCAGAAAAGCTTGGTTGCGCGCCCCGAGAAGAAATTGTTGCTGCAGCCGCGCCTGGAAAATCGGGGCAATGAGGAGGCTCATCGCCACAATCAGGGCGGTGAGGGCAAGCACGATCAGCGTGAGCGTGAGGCTGTAATAAAACATGATCGCCACGAAAACCAACAAAAAAGGCAGATCAAGAATCAGGCTCACCGCGGCCCCCGAGATGAATTCTCGAATGGTCTCGACGCCCTGTAGCCGGGTGGCGATCACGCCGGTCGGCCGACGTTCGAAATAGCGTGGCGGCAGCGCGAAAAGCCGGGCGAAAACACTGGCACCCAGCACGGCGTCGACACGGTTGCCGGTATGCAGAACAAGATATTGACGCAGCCAGCTGAGCAGCGCAGAAAACACCATGAAGAGCGCCATCCCGACACTGATCACCCACAAGGTGCTGATGCTTTGATGGACCACCACCTTGTCGATCACCGCTTGGGTGAGTAACGGCATCCCCAGGGCGATGAGTTGAATGACCAACGAGGCGAGGAGGATTTCATGCCAGAGCTTCTTGTGCCGCAGAAGCTCGGGCACGAACCAGCGAAAACCGAAGCGCTCATCACGCGGAGCGTCTGGGTCGGATATGGGCGCCGCTGCGGCAGTGATGGTGAGCGCGTGGCCGGTGTAAAGATCAGCAAATTCCGTTGTAGAAACGGTGTGCGGTTCGCTCGCATCGGGTGCGATGTAGAGCAGGCGCTCTGTGTCTGCTTGCAACACCAAAGCGGGGGGCAGATCCTTGCGCAGCGCAATCAGGGGGAGGGTCTGCTGGTGAAATGTGTTCGCGCGCAGAGATTTTGCGCGGATGACGAGCCCTTGGCTTGCGGCCGCCTCGATCAGTGTTCCCAGCCGGTGCGGAGCGGGGAAAGCCTGTGTGGCAAGCGCCGAATCATAGGGGCGGCCAAATAGGCCGCAGAGTGTCTCGAAAAGCCAGAAAAACTGGCTCTGAGAAATTGGGGTGTCCTGCATGATGCAGACTCATCTAGGGGGTTGGGGTTGGGTATAGTGTGCCCAAAGCGACAAAAGTTTGATTGAATCGCAAAAATATCCCGCTGTCCTGGGGCTGCTTGTTGCCGATATTGAATCCTGTTGCTACGTTCATGGCCGCAACGCGACGCAACAGCGAGCAAAAAAAACCGGCCTCGAGGGCCGGTTGTAGGTGTGTGTGGGGGCGGTTTGGATAAGAGCCCCGGGTCGGGTGAAGCCGGATGCCTCAGTCGCGATCCCCGCCCAACGCCATCAGCAATTGCAGCAGCCCGCTGAAGATGTTGTAGACATCCAGATACACCGCCAATGTGGCGCTCACGTAGTTGGTCTCGCCGCCTTGCACGATATTGCTCACATCAAAAAGCAGATAGAGCGAGAACACCATCACCACGGCTGCCGCAATCGCCAGCGTGAGCGCGGGAATCTGGAAGAAAATATTGGCGAGCGAAGCGAGCAGCAACACGATCACGCCAGCGAACAAAAATTTGCCCATTTTGGTGAAGTCGCGCTTGCTCACCGTGGCGATGGTCGCCATGGTGGCGAAAATGCCCGAGGTGAGTGCGCCTGCGGTGGCGATCAAAGTGCCGCCATTGGAAAACCCCAGCGCCACCTGCAACAGCCGCGACAGCATGAGCCCCATGAAAAAGGTAAAGCCCAGCAGCAGCACGACGCCCACGCCGCTGTTTTTGTATTTCTCGATGGCATAGAAAAACCCGAAGGCGATCGCCAGAAACAACAAGGCGCCGATGAAAGGGCTGCCCGGCAGGAACTTGAAGCCAAGCTGCACGCCCAGCGTGGCGCCCAGCACAGTGGGCACCATCGACAAAGCCAGCAGCCAATAGGTATTGCGCAGCACACGATGCGACTCGATCGCGCGGGCTGATTCATAAGTGGTGGCAGGTTGCTGCATCATGATGAAACACTCCTTCTTCAATAAGAATCCGACTCGAGCCGCAGGCTAGCGCAAGGGCCGTGAAGATTCAATCCTGCCAAGAGCAGGGTTATTCCCTTTAATTAATCCGCGCAATCAATCCGCAAGCCCTTTGGCCGATATACAATACGCCCCCACTGGAGGGCTGGCAGAGCGGTTGAATGCACCGGTCTTGAAAACCGGCAGGGGGGCAACTCCCTCGTGGGTTCGAATCCCACGCCCTCCACCACATCGAGGCGCGGTATGGAAATCAAATGGCTGGAAGACTTTCTCAGCTTGTGTGAGACGGGTAACTTTTCCCGCTCGGCTGAGGCGCGTCATATTACCCAGCCTGCGTTCTCGCGCCGTATCCGCTCGCTGGAAGCCTGGGTGGGGCTCGATCTCATCGACCGCACCGCCTATCCGGTGCGCCTCACCGCAGCGGGCGAGGCCTTTCGCAATCATGCCCGCGGGATTCTGGCCTCGGTGCAAATGGCGCGCGCCGAGGTGCGGGCAGGGCAGCCCGGGCTTGAAGATGTGGTGCGCTTTGCCCTGCCGCACACACTCTCGCTCACTTTCTTCCCCGAATGGCTGGCGCGTGCCGAACGCGCGCTGGGGAAAATCAATTCGCGGGTGATTGCCGCCAATCTTTACGAAGTCATTTCGCTCGCCGAAGAGGGCGGCTGCGATTTGCTGATGTGTTATGACCACCCGGTGCATCCGGTGGATCTCAACCCGTCGGTCTTTGATACCGTGGCCATCGCGCAGGAGTATCTGCAGCCCTATTCGGTGGTGGATGAGCGTGGCCAGCCGCTGTTCTCATTGCCGGGCTCAGCGGACAAGCGGGTGCCGCTTCTCGCTTTTTCCGGCAATGCTTACTTGCGCCGCGTGGTCGATGCCATGCTCGAAGACGCCCCCGTTAAGGCGCATCTTGTCACCTGTTATGAAACCGACATGTCCGAGTCCCTCAAGATGATGATGCTTGCCGGCCATGGGATGGCGTTTCTGCCGGCCAGCAGCGTGGTGCGTGAGGTGGCAGAGGGCAGGGTGGTGGCGCTGGGTGGCGAGCAATGGCGTCAGCCTCTGGAAATCTGCGCGTTCCGGCCCAAGCGCAAGCAAAGCCTGATGGTGGAGCGCCTGTGGAACATCCTGCAGTCCGAGGCTAAGCAATCCGTTCGTCGGCGGGCCTGATGTGCCCGTCATCTGTATGCCTGAATAACATCCAGTCATAAAAAATTTGCATTGGAATTGTGCACCGCGTGGTCAGTATAGTCGCGCACTTTCGCGTATCTGGTACCTTGGCATGGCCGCACAACCTTCGATCAACGGCACGCGTACTGAACACGATCTGCTCGGTGATCGCGATGTTCCCTCTCATGCGTATTGGGGTGTCCACACGCTCCGTGCGCTCGAAAATTTCCCCATCACTGGCACCGCGATCGGCACCTGCCCGGAGCTGATTCGCGCATTGGCATTGGTGAAAAGTGCCGCCGCCCGCGCCAACTGCGAGCTGGGCGAGCTCGACACCGAGCTTGCTGACGCCATTATGAAGGCTTGCGCTGAAATCGCCGAAGGCCACCTGCATGACCAATTCGTGGTTGACGTGATTCAAGGCGGTGCGGGCACCAGCACCAACATGAACGCCAATGAAGTGATCGCCAACCGCGCGCTCGAACTTCTTGGCCATGGCAAAGGGGAGTATGCCAAGCTGCACCCCATCAACCATGTGAACATGTCGCAAA
>JBEAUN010000013.1:0-3695 GCA_041161415.1 Pseudomonadota bacterium
CGCCACCCATCGAAAACCCTGCTTTTTAAAGCTCGCAGCCGACTTCTTCTCGGCTTGGCAAGCGACATTGAAATTGCCTGACTTCGCGCCTTCGGCTAGTCTTGCGGCTTTGGAACACACACCGCGCCTTCAGGGGCACGCAGCGCACAACATTATGGCAGTCAGCATTAAAACTCCGGAAGAAACCAACGGCATGCGCCTTGCGGGACGTCTCGCTGCGGAGGTGCTGGATTATATCGAACCGCACGTCAAAGCAGGCATCACCACAGAAGAGATCGATCGCCTGTGTCATGACTACATCGTCAATGTGCAAGGCGCGATTCCGGCGCCGCTGAATTACGCGCCGCCGGGCTACAAGCCCTATCCGAAATCCATCTGCACTTCGGTTAATCATGTGGTCTGCCACGGCATTCCCAATGATCGGCCGCTCAAAAAAGGCGATGTGCTCAATATCGACATCACCGTGATCAAGGACGGCTTTCACGGCGACACCTCGCGGATGTTTTTTGTCGGCGAGCCTTCCATCCTTGCGCGGCGGCTTTCCCGTGTCACCCTCGAATGCTTGTGGCTCGGCATCGCGCAGGTGCGGCCCGGCGCGCGCCTGGGCGATATCGGCCACGCCATTTCACGCCATGCCGAGACCAATGGCTTTTCCGTGGTGCGTGAATTCTGCGGCCACGGCATCGGCCGAAAATTCCACGAAGAGCCGCAGATTTTGCATTACGGCAAACCCAACACCGGGCTTGAGATACAGGCCGGCATGATTTTCACCATCGAGCCGATGATCAATGCCGGCCGCGCTGCGATTTCCGAGCTGCCCGATGGCTGGACGATCGTCACCCGCGACCGCAGCCTCTCGGCGCAGTATGAACACACCATCCTGGTCACACCCGATGGCTATGAAGTGCTGACCCGCGCCGCAGGCACCCCGCCCAATCCTTTCGCCGCCGAATGAGCGCGCCGCGCGCAGAAGCCCCGCAAGCACTCACCAAGCGGCTGCGCGCCGAGCTGGCTGCGGCCCAAAGCGCGCTGCTGCAAGACTGGCAGATGCAGCGCAAAGCGCTGAGCAATATCAAAGGCCGCGCCCGGGTGGTGGATCACATCCTGCGTGCGCTGTGGCGCGGCATGGGCGATCTCGCTGGGGTGAGCCTGGTGGCAGTCGGCGGGTATGGGCGCGGCGAGCTCTATCCGCACTCTGATGTCGATCTGTTGATCTTGCTGCCCGATGTGGCCCCCGCCGCGCTGGAAGCTGAGATCAGCGAGCTGGTGAGCACGCTGTGGGATATCGGTCTGGATATCGGCCACAGCGCGCGCACCATCCGTGAATGCGTGGAAGAAGCCACGCGAGACATCACGGTGCAAACCAATCTCATGGAAGCCCGCTTTCTAGCCGGCGACCGCGAGCACTTTCGGGTGATGCAGCGCACCTTGCGCGAGTGCCTCGATCGCGAAGCCTTTTTTACCGCCAAAAAGCTCGAGCAGGAAAGCCGCTACGCCCGCTACCAGGACACTGCCTTCAGCCTTGAACCCAATTGCAAGGAAAGCCCAGGGGGCTTGCGCGATTTGCAGTCGATCCGCTGGATTGCGCAGGGCTTTGGCATCGGCCCGAGTTGGTCGGGGCTTTTGATACATCAAGTCTGCCTGCCTGAAGAATTGCGCGCGGTGCGACAAGCCGAGGCTTTTCTGCGCGAGCTGCGAGTGAGCCTGCATTATCTTGCCAAGCGGCGCGAAGATCGGCTGTTGTTCGACCACCAGGAAGCGCTCGCCAAAGATTTCGGCATCACCGCCGGCAGCCATCAGCGCGCCTCTGAAATCCTGATGCAGCGCTATTACCGCAACGCCAAGATCATCACCCAGCTCAACACCATGCTGGTGCAAAAGCTGGGCGCGACCTTCGCCCCGCGGCCCTTTGCGGCGCCGGTGCCGATCAATGCGCGCTTTTTAGCCAAGCGCGATTTGCTTGATATCGCGAGCGACGACATTTTCGAGCAACACCCCGCCGCGATTTTGGAAAGCTTTGCCATCATGCAGCGCCACAGCGAGCTCAAAGGCATGAGCGCACGCACCCTGCGCGGCTTGTGGGCGGCAAGGCGGCTCATCACTCCGGCGTTTCGCAGCGACCCCGCCCACCGCGCGCTGTTCATGCAGATTTTGCGCGCCCCGCGCGGGCTGATTCATGAATTGCGTCGCATGAATCAATTCGACATCCTGGGCCGCTATCTGCCCGCCTGGGGCAAGATTGTCGGGCGCATGCAGCATGATCTTTTTCATGTCTATACGGTCGATCAGCATATCCTGCAGGTGGTGCGCAATGTGCGCCGCTTCACCATGACCGAACACGCCCATGAATACCCGCTCATGTCGCGGCTGATGTCGGAATTTCGTGATGCCTGGCTGCTTTATATCGCCGCCATGTTTCACGATATCGCCAAAGGCCGCGGCGGCGATCATTCCTTGCTGGGGATGCAGGACGCGGATGCGTTCTGCACCGATCATGGCCTGTGCGATGAAGATCGCGCACTGGTGGTGTGGCTGGTGGAGCATCACCTCACCATGTCTTCGGTGGCGCAAAAACAGGATTTATCCGAGCCCGCCGTGATCGAGCGCTTTGCAAGGATTGTGGGCAGCGAGCGGCGACTGGTGGCACTGTATCTCCTCACCCACGCCGATATCCGCGGCACCAGCCCGAAGGTCTGGAACGCCTGGAAAGGCAAGCTGCTTGAAGATCTTTTCTTCGCCACGCAGGCGCTGTTGCGCGGCCACACGCCCTTGCAAGCCAGCGGCATTGCCCAGCGGCAAGAAGAAGCCCGCGGCATCCTGCGCTTTCATGGCCTGCGCGAAGGCGTGGAAAATGCGCTGTGGGAAACGCTCGACACGTCGTATTTCATGCGCTTTGACGCCCAAGATATCGCCTGGCACGCGCGCATGCTCTACCACCGCCCCGAAAGCCCCAGCCCGATCGTGCGCGCCCGGCCCAACCAGATCGGCCAAGGCGTGCAGGTGATGGTCTTCACCCCCGACCAAAAAGACCTTTTCCTGCGTATCCTCGGCTTTTTCGCGAGGCTTGGATTTTCAGTGGCGGATGCGAAAATCTTCACCACCCGCCACGGCTATGCGCTGGATAGTTTCAATCTCCTCGATCTGGGCCATGCCGATGGCATTCGCGATGTGGTGGGGCTCCTGGAGCATGATCTGGCCGAGCGGCTCGCCCATCCGGGCCTGATCGATGAGCCGATGAAGATTCGCCTCTCGCGCCAGCAAAAGCATTTCCCGATCGAGCCGGAGGTGAGCATCCGGCCAGATGATCGCAATCAGCGTTTCATTCTTTCGGTAAGCGCGGCTGATCGACCGGGGCTTTTGTTCTCTGTGGCCAAGGTGCTGGCCCTGCATCAGATCAATCTCCACGCCGCCAAGATCGCCACGCTGGGCGAGCGGGTGGAAGACACCTTTTTGCTATCCGGCGAGGCGCTGCACCGCGAAGATGCCTTAATTCGCATCGAGCGCGATCTTTTGGAAAGCCTCGCGATTTGATCGCCGTCAGGACAATCCCAGGATCGGAAACAGCTCTTTCAAGCCCATGGCGATCATGTCGGCTGCCAGGCCCGCCAGCAGAAACCCGGCCAAACGCTCGATCACATTGAGCGTGGCGGGCGTAATCCACTGCTCCAGCACCACCGCGAAATGAAAGGTGGCCC
>JBEAUN010000098.1:0-4897 GCA_041161415.1 Pseudomonadota bacterium
ATCGCCCACGTTGTCGCCCACGTTATCGGCGATCACTGCGGGGTTGCGGGGGTCGTCTTCCGGGATGCCGGCTTCGACCTTGCCCACAAGGTCTGCGCCCACATCGGCGCCCTTGGTGAAAATGCCGCCGCCCAAACGGGCGAAGATTGAGATCAGGGATGCGCCAAAGCCTAAGCCCACCAGCGGGTGGATGATCTGATCCAGCGCGCCGCCTGAGCCTGAGGCGCGAAGAAACGCATAAAACCCCGCCACGCCCAAGAGCGCCAAGCCCACCACCAGCATGCCGGTGATGGCCCCACCGCGAAACGCCACATTAAGCGCCGCCGACAAGCCCGATCGCGCTGCCTCAGCCGTGCGCACATTGGCGCGCACCGAGACATGCATGCCGATATAACCTGCCGCGCCAGAGAGCACCGCGCCGATCACAAAGCCGATCGCGGTTTTGAGGCCTAAGGTCACGGCAATCAACACCGCCAGCACCGCGCCCACCATGGCGATGGTGCGGTACTGCCGATTGAGATACGCCTGCGCGCCCACTTGCACCGCGGCGGCGATCTCTCGCATTCGCTCGTTGCCTGTGGGCTGGGCCAGAATCCAGCGGGACGATATCGCGCCGTATGCCAACGCGATCACTGCACACACCAGGGCAAACATTAGACCGGACATCAGCGCCTCCTCTGTTCAAGAATCAGACCGCATGGACCGAACCGCTCACTAACCTGACGTTGCTAAAAAGCCAACTGGAACCCTGTCGCTACACGCTCCTCAATGAGATTTAAATCTGCATCCCAACCGCTCGACTAGCGAGCATCAAACGCCGGCAGCTTTTTTTCCACTGCCACATTCTTCAAGCGAACATAATCCGGCAGCCCCGCGATGAAAGGTGGCGGGTCTTCGCCAGCGATGAGCGGCGAAAGATACCGCCGGCAGGCTTCGGTGATACCAAAGCCGTCTTCGCTGATAAAGTCCCGCGGCATCTTGCGTTCGACATTGGCCACCTCGTTCAAAGGCGCTTCAGTAATCTCCCAGCGATAGGGCGCATCCGAGACCCGCTTGATCGACACCATCACCGCCGAGCGGCCTTCCAGTGCCATCGACACCGCCGCGCGACCCACTGCATAAGCCTGCTCCACATCGGTTTTCGAAGCGAGATGCCTTGCGGCACGCTGCAGATAGTCTGCCACTGCCCAGTGATATTTGTAACCGAGTTTTTCTTTCACAAGCTGCGCGATCATCGGCCCGATGCCGCCCAACTGCGCATGGCCAAAGGCATCGCGCGCGCCGGTCTCGGCCATGAGCTTACCGCTTGCATCCAGGAGCCCCTCGGACACGCCGATGGTGCAGTAGCCATAGCGCTTCACTGATTCATCGACCTTCTGCAAAAAGCGCGCCTCATCAAAGGGCACTTCGGGGAACAACAGCACATGGGGCGCATCGCCTTGCTGCTCGCCGGCCAAACCCACTGCGGCGGTGATCCATCCGGCGTGGCGGCCCATTACTTCCAGCACAAAAACCTTGGTGCTGGTGGCCGCCATCGAGGCCACATCAAAAGCCGCCTCGCGCATCGAGGTGGCGACATATTTCGCCACCGAGCCAAAGCCCGGGCAGGTGTCGGTGAGCGGCAGATCGTTATCCACTGTTTTGGGGATATGGATCGCCTGAATCGGATAGCCCATGCGCTCGGAAAGCTGCGAGACTTTCAAGCAAGTGTCAGCCGAATCGCCGCCGCCGTTGTAGAAGAAATAACCAATCTCATGCGCGCGGAAAACTTCGATCAACCGCTCATATTGCGCGCGATTTTGCTCGATGCTTTTAAGCTTGTAACGGCACGAGCCAAAGGCCCCGCCCGGTGTGTGCTTGAGCCGGGCGATATCGGCGGCGGATTCTTGCGAGGTGTCGATCAAGTCTTCAGCCAGCGCGCCCAGGATGCCATTCTTCGCGGCAAAGACGCGGCCGATTTGACCGCCCTGCTCTCGCGCAGCTTCGATGAGCCCGCAGGCCGAGGCGTTGATCACCGCGGTGACCCCGCCGGATTGTGCGTAAAGTGCGTTCTTGCCTGCCATGCCTGTGTCGAGCCTCAAGGTTATCGAAGCGCCGCCATGATGCGGCCGCGAATTTCATCCACTGACCCCAAGCCCGACACCTTGGCATACCGTGGCGCGCCCGCAGCGCCAGTTTGTGCCCAGGAGGAGTAATACGCCACCAGCGGCTTGGTTTGTGCGTGATAGACCTCGAGGCGCTTTTTCACGGTGTCTTCGTGATCGTCCTCGCGCTGAATAAGCGCTTCACCCGTCACATCATCCGCCCCCGCCACCTTGGGCGGATTGAACACCACATGATAGGTGCGACCCGAGGCCACATGCACGCGACGGCCACTCATGCGGGTGATGATTTCCGAATCCGGCACATCGATTTCCAGCACCACATCGATCGCCACCGCCGCCTCTTTCATCGCATCGGCCTGCGGGATGGTTCGCGGGAAGCCATCGAACAAGTAACCCTGCTGGCAATCAGGCGCGGCAAGCCGGTCTTTCACCAGCCCGATGATGATGTCATCAGACACCAGCGCACCAGAATCCATCACCTTTTTTGCCGCCAACCCAAGCGGCGTGCCCGCCTTCACTGCGGCGCGCAGCATGTCGCCGGTGGAAATCTGCGGAATCCCGAAGTGCTCCTTGATGAAGGTGGCCTGCGTACCTTTGCCCGCACCCGGCGGGCCCAGCAAAATCACTCGCATGAGAGGAAAAACCTTGTAAGAATTGTTATTGAAAGCAGCGCCATTGAGAGCGAAAAATACCGACAATTCGCAAGCCGGTCAAACCCTGATATGTGCTTGGGAATGGCCTGGCTGTGCGGTGTGCTGCGCTCATTGGGGCAAAGACCCAGGGGTCGTGCATCTAAGCGCTTAAGGATTGACGAAACTTCGCCCGCCTCGCGGCGTCGCACCGGCACCGCTAGAACGAAAAAAACCCGGCAGCTTATGAAGGCTGCCGGGCTTATTTTCAATACCCGCGATTAGTGCGTGACCACCGTTGTCACCGCTGGCGCTTCCGCGGCCGCGGGTACCGGCGGCACACTGGCCTCCGGCAAGGCTTCCGGTTGGCGCTCAAGCGCTTGTTCGAGCACCTGATCAATCCACTTCACCGGGATGATCTCGAGCTTGGATTTGATGTTGTCAGGGATGTCGGTCAAATCTTTGACATTCTCTTCGGGGATCAGCGCGACACCAATACCGCCCCGAACCGCTGCCAATAATTTTTCCTTCAAGCCACCAATCGGCAACACCTCACCGCGCAGCGTGATCTCGCCGGTCATCGCCACGTCGGCGCGAACCGGAATGCCAGTCAACACCGACACCAGCGCGGTGCAGATCGCAATGCCCGCGCTCGGGCCGTCCTTGGGCGTGGCGCCTTCGGGCAGGTGCACGTGGATGTCGTTCTTCTGATAGAAATCCTCGCTAATCCCTAAGCCCCGAGCGCGGCGACGCACCACAGTGAGCGCGGCCTGGATGGATTCCTGCATCACTTCACCCAGCTTGCCGGTGGTCACCGTCTTGCCCTTGCCAGGCACCGCGACGGATTCGATCGTGAGCAGCTCGCCCCCGACTTCGGTCCACGCAAGCCCGGTCACCTGGCCGATCTGGTTTTCCTTTTCCGCCACGCCGTAGCTGTAACGCCGCACGCCCAGGAATTTATCGAGATTCTTGGCATTCACCACCACCTTGGTGGTGCGCTTTTTAAGCACCAGCGACTTCACCACCTTGCGGCAAACCTTGGAGACTTCACGCTCGAGCGAGCGCACACCGGCTTCGCGGGTGTAGTAGCGAATGATGTCGCGAATCGCGTCTTCCGTAAGCGAGAGCTCGTCTTTCTTGAGCCCGTTATTCTTCACCTGCTTGGGCAGGAGATAACGCATCACGATGTGCACTTTTTCGTCTTCGGTGTACCCCGAGAGGCGAATCACTTCCATGCGATCGAGCAGCGGTGCGGGGATGTTGAGCGTATTGGCCGTGGCCACGAACATCACATCCGACAGATCGTATTCCACCTCGACATAGTGATCGGCGAAGGTGGCGTTCTGCTCCGGGTCCAGCACCTCAAGCAAAGCGGAGGACGGATCACCGCGGAAATCCTGGCCGAGCTTATCGACTTCATCCAGCAAGAAAAGCGGATTACGCACGCCAACCTTGGTCATGTTTTGCAAAATCTTGCCGGGCATGGAGCCGATGTAGGTGCGGCGGTGGCCACGAATCTCGGCTTCATCACGCACACCGCCCAGGGCCATGCGCACGAATTTCCGATTGGTCGCCCGCGCGATCGATTGCCCCAGCGAGGTCTTGCCCACCCCGGGTGGGCCCACCAGGCAAAGAATCGGTGCCTTCAGCTTATCCACGCGCTGCTGCACAGCCAGATACTCCAGGATGCGCTCTTTGACTTTCTCCAAGCCATAGTGCTCTTTTTCCAGCACTTTTTCAGCGCCGGAAAGATCTTTGCTAATGCGCGACTTCTTCTTCCAAGGCAGCCCCAGCAAGGTGTCGATGTAGTTACGCACCACCGTCGCCTCGGCCGACATCGGGCTCATGAGTTTCAACTTCTTCAACTCAGCCTGGGCCTTGGTGGTGGCTTCCTTCGACATACCCGCGGTGTCGATTTTCTTTTCGAGCTCTTCGAGCTCCGCGCCCTCTTCGCCTTCGCCCAATTCCTTCTGGATGGCTTTGACTTGCTCGTTGAGGTAATACTCGCGCTGGCTCTTTTCCATCTGGCGTTTGACACGGCCGCGGATGCGCTTTTCCACCTGCAGGATGTCAAGCTCGGATTCCAGCTGGGCGAGCAATTTCTCCAGCCGCTCGGCGATATCGAAGAGCTCGAGAATCACCTGCTTGCTCTCGAGCTTCAGG
>JBEAUN010000053.1:0-3246 GCA_041161415.1 Pseudomonadota bacterium
GCATCGGCGAACACGCCCCGTCCATCCGCGAGCGGATCATCGCGCAGCTTGGCTGGCTAGGCGCAAAGCTCAACCCGGCGGCCAATGCCAACAACGCCACGCGTATCAGCGCGGCAGACAGTGCACTCTCCCTGTGGGTCATTCCCACCGACGAAGAAGCCATGATCGCCGCCCACACCCGTTCGCTCTTGGCCTACCCTTGAAGAGGCCCCATCAACAAAAGGAAAGCAGCATGACTGAACATCCCAGCTGCGGCCATCCGCTGCGCAAAATCCACCGCCAGATTGAAGGCACCATTGACCCGATGGGGGTGGCCGCCCCGCTGGTGCACGCCCAGCTCGCCTGGCTGGCTCACCCGCAGGAGCTCGCTGAGCAGCTCACTTCGATGTCTGCCACCTTCGCGCAATTGCAATGGCACACCTTTCTGCGCTCAATGGGCGTGGATAGCGTGGAGCCGGTGGCGCCCAAGGATGAAGACAATCGCTTCGCCGACCCCATTTGGGAAAATTCCCCCAGCTGGGACATCATGAAGCAGTGGTATCTCACCATCACCCATCAAGTGCAGGACATGCTCTACTGCACGCCAGGCATGGGCAGCAAGGAGCGCCGCCGCGCCGCCTTCTGGTGGCGGAAATGGCTGAATGCCATGGCCCCCACTAATTTCCTTTTCACCAATCCGGTGGCGATGCGCCGCGCGATTGAGAGCAATGGCGAGACCCTCGTCGCGGGCTTTAAAAACTTCATGGATGACCTGGCCTCGGGCGATATCCGCATGACAAGCCCCGAGGATTTTCTGGTGGGGAAAAACCTCGCCACCACCGAAGGCGCGGTGGTGTTTCGCAATGAGCTGGTCGAAATTATCCACTACAAACCGCTGACTGACACCGTGCATCGCCTGCCGGTGGTGATCGTCACGCCGTGGATCAATAAATTTTACGTGCTCGATCTCACGCCCAAGCGCAGCATGGTGAAATATCTCCTGGAGCAGGGCTTTTCGGTTTTCATCACCAGCTGGAAAAACCCCGGCGCCGAAATGCGCGAGACACGTTTTGATGATTACCTCACCCAGGGCATCGGCAAGCTCATTGAAACCGCGCAAGGCATCACCGGTGAGTCGCGTGTGCATGCCATTGGGTATTGCATCGGCGGCACCGCGCTATCGATGTACATGGCTTGGGCGAATGCCAAATACGGCGCGGAGCATGTGCCAGTGGCGCACTGGACTTTATTCACATCGCTGGTCGATTTTCATAAGCCCGGCGATATCGAAGTCTTCATCGATGAAGCGAGCGTGAGCTATCTCGAACGGGTGATGGAGGCCAAGGGCTATCTCGATGGCAAGGAAATGGCCGGAGCGTTCCGCTTATTGCGCTCGAATAGTCTGATTTGGAATTACGTGGTGGCGGGGTATCTATGCGGCGATACGCCCCCGCCTTTTGATGTGTTGTACTGGAACATGGACACCACGCGCATGCCGGCAAGAATGCATTCGTGGTATCTGCGCGAGCTGTATTTGCACAATCGGCTGATCCAGAAAAATGCACTCACCGTGGCAGGCGAATCGCTCGATCTTGAGCGCATCACCCAGCCGCTGTATGGCGTGGGCGCGGTGGATGATCATATTGCACCCTGGGATCAGTGCTTTCTCATCAACCACCATGTCAAATCACCCAAGCGCTTCGTGCTGTCGAGCTCGGGGCATATTCTGGGCATCATCAATCCGCCCGTGACGCCGCCCAAGCGCACCTTCTGGGTGGCAGACGCCCATCGCGCCGACACCGCCGCTGATTGGCGGGCGCGGGCAGTGGAGCAACCCGGCAGCTGGTGGGAAGACTGGATGGCTTGGCTGGGCCCCAAATGCGGCGAGCGGATCGCTCCGCCGCCGCTGGATAACGCGCAATTTCAGCGGCTGGCCGATGCACCCGGGACCTATGTGCTGGAGCGTTAGCGAAGGGGGCAACCCTCGCGCACAGCTTTCAGGATGATTTCTTAAGCCCACCCAACAAGGCGGCAACCGGCTTTGACTTCTTGCTCAAGTCCGGCTTGGTGCCTGCTTTGAATGAGGTGTTTTCGCTCTCGGCCACAGGCGCTTGAGTAGCGGATTCATAAGGCCGCGTCCAATCAAATTCACCCGCCTTGGGCAAGTGCTGTCTGCTCGCTGCCGGGGCTGATTTCGGTGGCGCCAGCACTTCGATCTTCTGCTTGATGAGCTTTTCGATATCAGCCAACCGCGCCTTTTCCTCTGGCGCCACCAACGAGGTGGCATCGCCCTTCTTGCCAGCGCGGCCAGTGCGGCCGATGCGATGCACATAATCTTCCGCGGTGTGCGGCAGATCGAAATTGATCACATGCGGCAGATCATCGATATCCAGCCCACGCGCGGCCACATCGGTGGCCACCAGCACCCGCACCCGGCCTTCCTTGAAAGCGGCCAGCGCCTCGGTGCGCTGCGCCTGACTTTTGTCGCCGTGAATCGCGTCGGCCTGCAAGCCCTGCCGCGACAAAAAATGCGCCAGGCGGCTCGCGCCGAATTTCGTGCCGACAAACACCAGCACCGGTTCATCCGGGCGCGACTGCAACAGCCGCGCCAACAGCGCGCGCTTGCCATCGGCTTCCACCAGATGCAAGCGGTGCGTCACGGTCTCGGAAACGGTATTGCGCCGCGCCACTTCCACCAGCTGCGGGGCGCGCAGCATGGTGTCGGCGAGCTTTTTGATTTCATCGGAAAAGGTGGCCGAGAACAACAGGCTCTGCCGCTCGCGAGGCAAGAGCGCAAGAATGCGCTTGATGTCCGGGATGAAGCCCATGTCCAGCATACGGTCAGCTTCATCGAGCACCAGCATTTCCACCTGGCCGAAATTCACTGACTTTTGCTCGACATGATCAAGCAAGCGACCCGGCGTTGCCACCACGATCTCGCGGCCTTCGCGTAATTGCGCAATCTGCGGCTTGATGTCGGTGCCGCCGTAAATGCAGGCCGAGCGCAGCGGCAGATGGCGGGAATACGCCACCACCGATTCATGCACCTGCATCGCAAGCTCGCGCGTGGGAGCGAGAATCAAGGCCCGCACCGGATGCTTGGCCGGGCTGGGGCTGGTGTTGGCATGGCGGGAAAGCCGCTGCAACAACGGCAAGGTAAAGCTTGCGGTCTTGCCGGTGCCGGTTTGTGCGCCGCCCATCACATCATGCCCAGCGAGCACGATAGGGATGGCCTTGGCCTGAATCGGCGTGGGCTCGGTGTAGCCC
>JBEAUN010000177.1:0-3265 GCA_041161415.1 Pseudomonadota bacterium
CCTTGCAACAAGGCCAAGCGCGCCGCCATCGCCTGGGCGAATTCCCCGCGCGCACGGTCATGATCGGAGAGGTCATCGCGCTGAAGATCGATCTGGCGGTTTTTTTCAAACACGCGATTCAACGCGGCATCGAGCACCGAGGCTTTTTCACCCGGCGCGCTGACCGCAAGCAGCCTCGACTCAGGCTCAAAAGCACGCCGCAATTCCGCCACATCGATCGCGCCATCGGCGGCGCCGTCGAGGCCCTCGAGAAACGCAAAGGCAGCAGGGCTGAAAGGGCCGGAGACCGCCGCACCGGCCGCCGCAGCATCCAGCTTGCCGGATTTCTGCATCAGGGAATTCAGCATGGCCAACAGCTTTTCGTCGTAGCGCGCGTCGAACGCTGAGGGCACCTCGGCCAGCACTGCCGGCAGCACCGCCTCACCCTCCTTGGCGGCGACTAAGGCGCTATATCGCACGACACCATCTCGCCGGCCGTCACGCTTATCCAGTGCAGCAAAAGCGGCGTCATCCGCCCCAATCGAAGCCAGCGCTTGAGCGGCTTGCCCCTGCAGCACGCCATCGCGGCCGGCCAGCTGAAAATCCTCGCGGCGGGCGAAACCATCGCGGTCGCCGCCGGCTATGCCATCCAGATAACCGAAATTCTCCACCGCCACGGCACGCGCATCGTCTTCGGTGGGCGCATCCAGCCCCAAGCCCTGCGCGGGGCTGTCTACCCACTCGATTTCACTGGGCAAAGTGTGCCAGGCAAAATGGCTTTGCGCGCTGCTGGCATTTCCGATTGCTGAAATTGTCATGCCGCGCATTGTGCGCAGCCTGTGTTGCAAGCAGATGAAGCCGCGGCGTGGGCTCGCGGGTGGCGGGAAAATCAGGCAGGCTGGGATTCGCGAACCAGCCGCTGCGGATGCAACAGCCCAGCCGCCACCCGCCCGAGGCCAATGAATCGCTCACCCTCAAAAAGCCGGTAATCGCCCTCCGACAGCTGCACCGGCACCCGCTGCCCCTGGCGAATGGCAAGGCTCTCCGACGAGGACAATGCATAGCAAGGCAGCGACGCCAACAGCGCATCGGCAGGCGCCAAGAGCCCATCTCGCTGATCAGCGGGGCACCCTTCCAGCGCGGCCAATGTGACCGCACCCGAAAGATCAAAAGGCCCGATGCGAGTGCGCCGCAAAGCGCTCAGATGGGCGCCGCACCCCAGCGCCAAACCGATATCCTCGGCGAGCGACCGGATGTAGGTGCCCTTGCTGCAGGCCACCCGTATCCGCGCCACATCACCCGCGAATTCGATGACCTCGAGCGAATGAATCACCACCTTGCGCGGCGCGCGCTCAAGCACCACGCCTTCCCGCGCATATTCATACAGCGCGCGCCCCGCCACCTTAAGCGCCGAATGCATCGGCGGTACCTGTTCGATGGCGCCGCGAAAAGGCGCGAGCGCCGCAAGCAACTGGGGCTCACTGACGTCCACGGGGCACTGCGACACCACCTCGCCTTCGGCATCGAAAGTCTGCGTGCGCACGCCCAGCTTGAGCGTGGCGTCGTAGGCCTTATCGGCATCGAGCAAGGTCTGCGAAAACTTGGTCGCCTCGCCAAAACAAAGGGGCAACAAGCCGGTGGCCAGCGGGTCCAGGGTGCCGGTATGGCCGGCTTTTTCAGCCCAGAGGAGCCGCTTGGCGGCCTGCAATGCATGGTTTGAACTCAGCCCCAAGGGCTTGTCGAGCAGCAACACACCATTGACCTGACGGCGCGGGATTTTGGGTTGGGGAGAATTCACTTGTCTGAAGCGCTTGGCAAACCGCTATTTTGCAGTTTTTTAACGATGCGATGGAGGGCGTGAAAACAAAGCCTGACGCGCTGGATGTGTGGCAGGCTCGCGAGACAGGAACAGGCGCAGGCGAGTGAAGAGCGCCCCACCACCAGCCATAAAAAAAGGCAGGGTCACCCCTGCCTTTTTTCAGGAAGAGCCGAAATTACTTCTTGGGGGCTTCGGCGGGCTTGGCGTCAGCCTTGGGGGCGTCGGCTTTCTTCTCTTCTTTCTTTTCTTCCTTCTTCACTTCAGCCTTGGGGGCATCAGCTTTCTTTTCTTCTTTCTTGGCGGCGGGCTTCTTTTCAGCCTTCTTTTCTTCAGCCTTCTTCTCTTCCTTCTTCACGTCAGCCTTGGGGGCGTCAGCCTTCTTTTCTTCCTTCTTGGCTTCAGCAGCCTTGGGGGCTTCGGCAGCCTTGGGGGCGTCAGCGGCAACAGCGGCGGTGGCGGCGAAGAGGCCGACGATCAGGGCGGAAAGCAGTTTGCTCATGTTTCTATTCCTTAAGGGGTTAAAAATTACTCGAGTAATTGAGGCCCAGTCTCCCGGGCCGTCCGATACAACGCGCCTCGCTTCATCTGGTTGACACCAAACCCGGGGCGCGGCGTCCCGGTTGAAAAAACTAGCCAGGATAGATGACTTTTCCCATTTAATCAGGAATCTGTCAAGCGCTTAGGCTTTTTTGGCTTTTTTGGCTTTCTTTGCTTTCTTGGTCTTCTTGGCTTTCTTGGCAGGCTTGGCAGCGTCGTCTTTCGGCGCTACTTCATTGGCCTTGGGGGCTTCCATCGCGGCCGGAGCGGGTTTGAGTTCGACGGGCTTCGGCGCATCGGCCGCCACCGCAGCGCTCGCAGCAAAGACACCAACGATGAGGGCAGAAAGAAGCTTGTTCATGAGGTTTCCTCTCAATAGGGGTTGGATTGTGTTGGATTTAATGTCTGACACAAGGGCGAGCCCTGTTGGGTGTCGACACCACTAACGCACGTTTTCCATGCTGCGTTGACGCGTTTTTTATATTTCTGCGATGAATCTTGTCACGGTCTTCACGGCGCAATCAGGCGCCGCATTTCACCCGGCTGCAAACCGTCGAGCCGCCAGGGGCCAATCGCCACCCTCACAAGGCGCAGCGTCGGATGGCCGACCTTGGCGGTCATCCGACGCACCTGACGATTTTTGCCCTCGCGAAGCGTAATCTCCAGCCAGCACACAGGGATGCTTTTTCGCTCGCGAATGGGCGGCACCCTAGGCCCAATGCCATTAAGTTAAGCCCCCTTGTAAGCGAAGTGGAATCCGGCGATTTTCACTTTGTTGGATCGTTTGGCTGTTCTTCCGGGGCGGGTTTGCTCTTTTGCGCCTGGTGCGCGCAGTCTGTCGAGCAGATTCGCGAGCACGGTCTCGGCGTCGAGTGCCAGCAACAGTCGCGGCAGTTTATGGCGCAGGTTTTTTATCACCAGCGTGCAATT
>JBEAUN010000187.1:0-4040 GCA_041161415.1 Pseudomonadota bacterium
ATCAAAATCGGCATCAAAGCCCATCGAATGAAACAGCACCGGCTGATTGGCAAGACGCTCAGCAAACAGGCGATCGAATTCCGCGATGCTATGGGCCTCGTCAAAGCAGAACGTCTGTGCCGCGGCATCGGGGCCGAAGCGAAAGCCATCCCAGATCTCACGGTCGATGTCCTTGTCGCGACAAAAAAGAATGCTGCGTGGTTTTGCTCCGGCAATCAGCACTAAAATCGCCTCCGGCTCGCGAAAGCCGGTGAGGTAATAGAAATAGCTGTCGAAGCGATAGGGATACTGCGTGTCGCGGTTGCGGCTGGCGTGCGGCGCGGTGCTGATCACGGCGATGCCTTCGCCCATGGTGGCGAGCAGTCTTTGGCGGCGATCAAGGAACGGGGTTGGGTTCATGTCATGCAGGGAGCGCGGGATTTTTCATGAATTATAAGGCGTTATTAAGAGGAGAAATTTGGCGCGGTGAGAGAAAAATCGAACTGCCGGGCGCATTAGGACACCAAGCCTCTTTTCTTTGAGAGCCTCCCCATGTTGCCCATCACGCCACTTTCGATCTTACCTGCCCCGGCTCGGGCGGGGGTCATGCCCCATTGGCTCGATTTCGAGGCGCGTGTGCTCGCTGACAACTTCGGTGGTCATGAAGAATTCACTGTCTGGGGGGGAGCGTTTCTCGCGCATTGTCTCGCCGATCCGGATAGCCCAGCGGTGCTCGCTTGCCCGCAGCAATTTAAATCTCGCTTGGGGCAGGTGGTGGATGCCCTGCTCATCCACGGAAACTGCACGTGTGATGCCTTTCTGGGGGCGCTGACTTTGAAAATGGCGGGGGTTTTGAATGGGGTGCCGATGCCTCGCCCGTTTTCTGATTTGCATGAAAATTGGGCACATTATCTTGCGCGGCATGGGCGCCTGCCGGTATCGGCAGAGGGCCTGCGCGGGGATGAAATCATCCCGTTGTCCGAGCGTTTTATCATGCTGGCTGATGCGGGGTTCAATCTGAGTCATGAAGGTGGCCCTGTACCGTCACCCTTGTCGGTGGCGTTAGAAGAAGGCAACTGGGAGTCGCTTGCCGCGATGCTCGAGGCAGGTGCCGAGCCGCAGCCAAACAACGACGGTGAGCGCTTCATCCATCGCGCCATAGAACGACGCGACCCTGATGCGCTGGTGGTGTTGCTCAATCATGCGAATGAACACGATTTCACCGACGTCCTCGGTCGTTCGCCTTTTCACGCCGCGGTGGATGCCGATTGGCCTGAGGCCATCAACATTCTCATGGAAAATTTTCATGGAAGGGTGGGGGCGCAAAAAATTGCAGAGATTGTGAATGCACAAGATCGATTGGGGCGAACCGCAGCGCACTACGCCGCGGAAGCAGGCGATCTTCGTGCTCTCGCGTCTTTGTGCAGGGCGCCTGGGATCGAGCTTGCGCGCCCTGACAACGCCGGCGGCACGCCGCTTCATTTGGCAGTGCGAGAGGAGCGTATGGAGTCGGTGGGGTTTCTACTCAAAAAAGGCGCCCCCGTGAATGCCAAGGGTGAAGAGGGCTGGACGCCCCTTCACGAGGCGACTGCCAACAATGACCGCACCATGATTGAAACATTGCTGGCCGCCGGTGCGGATATCCATGCACGCTCGGATTTGGGTGAGTCGCCCATCGCGCTGGCGGTGGAGCTCGAATCAACCGATGCGCTGCAAGCCTTACTGGCAGCGCCTCCGCGCAGGCGTACCGTCCGATTCGAGTCTTTGCATGAGGCGGTGTCGGTGGGGCGTGTGGATGAGGTCAAGCGGCTGCTGCGCGCCAAGGCTGATGTCAATGCCCGCAATGAGAAAGGCGAGACGCCACTCCTTGTCGCCTTGCGTCGCGATCAGGGCGAGGTGGCGGCGCTCTTGCTCGAAGCGGGCGCCAGCACGCGTTTGGGGTTGCCGCACACGGTGCCGATTCTCGTTGCCGCCGCGATGCAAGGGGCAACGCGTGTGCTCCGGGCGTTGCTTCATCTTCGTGTGCCCACGCGTGAGCACATCGATGAGGCGATGTTTGCCGCCGAGCAACTTGGGCACACGGATATCCGCGCGCTTCTATTTGCCGCTCGGCAGGAAAGCTGAGCGGATTGCAGCGTCAATTTTCTCGCGGCAACCCCGTATCGGCCGTGCGCTGGCGAAGCAGCGCATCAAGCGCCGAAAGCCGCTCGGGCGTGCCCACATCTTCCCAGTGGCCGGTGAAGAGCTCCGCGCTGACTTGGCCCACTTTCATCGCCTCGCGCAGCAGCGGCGCGAGCTTGGCTTTTTCACCGCGCGCCACGCCCGCGAAAAACGCCGGCTGATACACCCCGATGCCAGAGAAGGTGTAGCGCATCGCGCCTTCATCGGTGAGCACGCCAGCTTCCAGGGCGAAATCGCCGCCCGGGTGGTGCGGCGGATTGGGTACTAGCACCAAATGCGCGGGGCTGCCGCCCAAGTGCGCCGCACGTTCAAACGGCCAATCGCAAAACACATCGCCATTGACCACCAGGAAAGGCGCCTCGCCTAATAGCGGCAGTGCTTGGGCAATGCCGCCGGCGGTCTCGAGCGCCTCCTTTTCCGGTGAATAGCGGATGCGCACGCCCCAGGCTGCCCCATCGCCCAGCGCGGCTTCGATGGCCTGCCCCAGATGCGCGTGGTTGATGACGATGTCATCAAAGCCAGCCGCACGCAGCCGCTCGAGATGCCAGACGATGAGCGGCTTGCCGCCCACCGCCAGCAAGGGCTTGGGCGTGTGGTCGGTGAGTGGGCGCATACGCTCGCCGCGGCCTGCGGCCAGGATCATCGCTTTCATCAGAAGGTGTATCCCACGCGGTGATCAATGCCTTCGATTTCATCCACCAGCTGTAACAGCGGCTTCAAGGCGCCATAGCGGCCGCAGGCGGCACGCAGATATTTCATCACCAGCGGCATGTCCTTAAGATACCCGTCCTTGCCGTCGCGGTGATACAGCCGCGCGAAAATGCCCAGCACCTTGAGATGGCGCTGCACCCCCATCCACTCGAAATCGCGATAGAAGTCGCCGAAATCCTCGCGCAACGGCAGGCCTGCCTTGCGCGCCTTTTCCCAGTAGCGAATGAGATAGTCGAGCACTGCGTCTTCTTCCCACTCGATGTAGGCATCGCGGAACAGCGACACGAGGTCATAGCTGATCGGGCCATACACCGCGTCTTGAAAATCGATTACGCCGGGGTTGGGCGTGGTGAGCATCAGATTGCGGCAGTGATAATCGCGATGCACGAAGACCTTGGGCTCGGCCAGATTCACCGCGAGGATTTTTTCAAACACCGCCTGCAAGCTTGATCGCTGCGCCTCGGAAAGCTTAAAGCCGCGATGGCGCTCGATGAACCACACCGGGAAAAGGTCCAGCTCGCGGGCGAGAAGCTCGCGGGAATAGTCCGGCAGCACGCCGGGCTGGCTGGCTTTTTGAATGGCGATCAGCGCATCGCAGGCTTGGCCGTAGAGGCTGCGGGCATTGTCCGGGGTGAGCGCGGAAAGATACGTGGTGCTGCCCAGATCAGAGAGCAGCAAAAAGCCTTCTTCAAGATTCTGCGCGAAGACCTCGGGCACCGGCGCGCCGGCGGCCTGAAACAGCGCTTGAACATGCAAGAAAGGCTGGCAGTCTTCATGCTCGGGCGGGGCGTCCATGATGATGCGGGTGCTGCCGTCATCTAGAAAGGTGGCGCGGAAATAGCGGCGAAAGCTTGCATCATTCGAGGCGGGCGCAAGTGAAAAGGCGCGGCCGGGGAATAGACTGGCGAGCCACGCATCAAGCGCGAGAAGGCGGGGGTCGTTTTGAGTCACGCTGCTGCTCCGTTGGGGGCAAGATGATAGAATCGATGCCCATTGTAAATGACTGCGCTGCGCTTTAGAGACCGCACCCACCTTCAACTGCTGACCCCCTCGCCCGCTCGCTCAGCCCCGTGCAGAAAAAAATCATTCCCCTGCTGTTGTGCAGCCTCTCCGGCCCGGTGCTGGCGCAGGCCCTGTTGCCCTTCAAGGTTCATCCCGGTCTGCTGGGG
>JBEAUN010000222.1:0-2764 GCA_041161415.1 Pseudomonadota bacterium
GGCGGCAGTGGCATGGGCCTCGTGGGAAAACTTCGCGGCCGGCATGTAAGCGTGTTGCGCCGTCACCGGGGCGATCTTCCACTGCGGCAAATCATCGCCCGGCGCCGCGCGCGCGGCCCCCTTGGCAGGCTGCACGCGGCTCACTTCATGGCAGACCACGCAGCCGGTTTTTTCGAAGAGCTCGGTGGCGGCGGCCGCAGCGCGGGTTTTGGCATCGCCCGGGCCCTGCACGAAGCTCGGCGCACGCGCCTCCTTGCCGGGGCGATAGGCGAAGATGGGCTGCAGATCCGCCGGGCGATCCAGCGGCACACCGCTCACCGCCACGAAACTATAAAACTCACGCAGGGTGTTTAGCACCTCGGCCTCGCTGCCATGCGGCACCTGACGGCCCGGCACAGCAGGCTCAAAGCCCAGGGTGTGGCAAGCCTGGCAGTGGTCTTTCATGGTGACGGGCTTGAATTGCCGCCCCGCGGAATCGGGCGTGTGGCAATCATTGCACACCATCTTCTGCTTGCCCTTGGGGCCATTCACGCCGCCTGCCACCAAGTGCACATCGTGCGGGAATTTGAGCGTAGTGCGCTCGGCAAGTTTTTTATCCAGCCGCACGCGCTGAAACACGCCGGGCCGCTCTGTGGCCAATTGCACGCGGAAGTCCGGGTGCGCATCGGCAAAGTCGCTCACGTTTTCAGTGAGCGTCTTGGGGTAGCTTTGCTTGATGTCGGCATGGCAGGCCGCGCAATTCGTGGCGGTGTAGTGCTTGTTTTGCGCCACCAGGCCGAAGGGCCCCTTGTGATCGCGGTGGCAAGTGGCGCAGCGGGTTTCGGTGAGGTCCGCATCGGTCACTTGCTTGCGATCGACATGGTCGGTGACATCCTTGTGGCAGACTAGGCAATCTGCGTCTTTCACGCGGGAAAAGGATTCGCTGTGGCAGGCGCGGCAATCATGCGCCCAGCTTTGGTGAGAGGTGGCCAGCGGCCCGGGATTCCACATCGCATCGAGCGAGCCCGGGGTGTGCGGCGCTTGGGTGCTGGCCGCTTGGGCCCCGCCCCACAGTGCTTGCTTGTGGTGGGCATCGGCCGGCACCCGCGCTGCGGCATCGGCGCCGCCAAACGCCCCCCACACCGCGAGCAGCGGGATGATCAAGGTGGCCAGCAGCACGCTTGAAAACAGCAGCCACGCCAGCCAGCGCCGCCCAGCCAGCGGCTTTTGCAGGCGAGCAATCTCAAGCGATATTTTGTCGTCAGGGGTGCGCGGTTGTGCCATGAGTTTTTACCAATAAATAAACACTGACACGATGTGAGCAATCAGGCTCGCCAGCAGGCCCAGTGACAGCGGCACATGAAACATGAGCCACACCTCCACCCAGCGCTTGAGGCGCACAAAACTGCGGATGTGATCGAGCATGCGGGCGCGGCGCAGCAGTGCGGTATTGAGCTCAACCAGATTGCGCTGCGCCGGTGCTTCCCCGCTCGTGGGGCGATTGGAGAGCGCTGCAATGGCCGCTGCGGTGACACACTGAGCATTGCGCCCGGAAAATTCTTGCCAGCGGCTCTCGAAAATCGGGCTGTCGGCCACCTTGGCCACCCATTGCTGGATATCGACGGGCAACTCCTTGGCCAAGGCGCGACAAGCGGCGTCGGTTTCGCGCAGGCTCGCCCCATGCTGCTGCAAAGTGCGCCCGCCCAGCATGTCGCTCATCAAAGAAGGATTGCGGGCATACACCACCACGCCCCACACGCCGCTGGCAATCACCGCCATGGTGAGCACATAGGCCAGCGTGTGCACATTCCAGCCGAATTCAAAGCCAGCGTGCAACGTGGCGACCAGCGCGAGCGCAAGCCCAAGATACACATGGGCAGACAGCCAGCCGCGCACTGTGCCCAGATTCGATTGATACGCGCGCTTGCGAACGCCAAACAGCAGCAACCAGACAATCAACAGCGCGCCAATGGTGCCCAGGGTGTAACCAAGCCAGGTGCCGCCATTGGGCTCGACGGGCGGCTCATGAAGGATGTAGGCCAGGATAGAAACACCGCACAACAGCCCCGCCCACTTGAGATATTTGAAGCGCTCGAATGTGAGAATCACATGTTGTGACATGGTCTGGCCTCAGGGCGGCGGCGTGATTTTTGAAATATCGAAAGTGAGCAATAAAAACCCCACAGATAAGCGGGCCGATCATACCAATTCTTTTCGCGGTGATATCATCGCTGCGACTTTTTTCCAACACGTTACCGAACTTCATGTTCCCCTTCTTGCTGTTAGCCTCGGTTATGCTTTTGGCATGTGCCTTCATCATGCTGCGTGCCAGCCGCAAGAAGCCCGCCGAACACCCCAATGAAGACAGCCCGGAATGGGCTGTGATGCGGCAAAAGCGCGATGAGATCGAGGCGGATCCCACGCTGAGCGCAGAAGCCCGTTCGCTCCTGATTGCTGAATGGGCGGCGCAAGCCGATGCGGTGATGGCACGCGCATCGCGCCCCGCTCAAAACGACACCGCCCGCTTCACCCCTTGGCTCATCGCCGCGCTCACCTTGGGGGTGGCGGTCTATGCACTCATCGGCCGCTGGGACCCTCTCGCGCTGCAATCTTATGCCACCGGCATCACGCCCTATGGCGCCGCCAATCAAGTGCCGCCGCGCGAAGCAGCCAAACACCCGGGCGACAATCTTTCGCTCGACGAGCGCATCACCGCCTTGAAAGCCAAGCTCGACGCCCAGCCCGATGACTTGAATGGCTGGGTGCTGCTGGCGCGCTCCTACGG
>JBEAUN010000240.1:0-5824 GCA_041161415.1 Pseudomonadota bacterium
ACCTGCGCGGCTATGCGCAGAAAAACCCCAAGCAGGAATACAAGCGCGAAGCCTTCGAGCTCTTCGAAAACCTCCTGCAGACGGTGGCGCTGGAAGTCACGCGCATGCTGATGGCAGTGCAGGTTAAAACCGAATCACAGCTCGAAGATATCGAGCCCTCGGCCGGGGTGGAAAACGTGCAATACCACCACGCTGATTATGACGAAGCGCTGGGCGCATCCGGCGCGGCGGAAGAGGCTTCCGCCAGCGTGCAGACGCTCGTTAATTTCGCCCCCAAGACCGGCCGCAATGACCCCTGCCCCTGTGGCTCGGGCAAGAAATACAAGCATTGTCACGGCAAGCTGGTTTGATCAATCACCTTACATTCGCTCATGGCTGTCAATCTCTCTGCCCCGAATCCGCAAGATCTTTTGCCTGTCAAAGGCGTTCGCATTGGTGTGGCGCAAGCCGGCATCCGCAAGCCTAATCGCCGCGATCTTACGTTGATTGAGCTCCCGTCTGGCGCCACGGTGGCGGGGGTGTTCACCCAAAACCGCTTTTGCGCAGCACCGGTGCAGGTCTGCAAGGCGCACCTTGATTCGGGCGCTATCCGCGCACTCATCATCAACACCGGCATTGCCAATGCCGGCACCGGCGAGCCCGGGCTCGCCAATGCCCGCGCCACCTGCGAGGCGGTGGCGCGTGTGCTGTCGATCACCCCACAAGAGGTGCTGCCGTTTTCAACCGGCGTGATCATGGAGCCCTTGCCGGTGGATCGCATCGAAGCCGGGCTGCCTGCGTGTGTGGCGAATCTGGCGGAAGACAATTGGCTCGAAGCCGCCCACGGCATCATGACCACCGACACCTTGCCCAAGGCCGCCAGCAAGCGCTTCGAGCTGGGGCTGACCCCGATCACCATCAGCGGCATCAGCAAGGGCGCGGGCATGATCAAGCCCAACATGGCCACCATGCTGGGCTTCATGGCGACCGATGCGGCGATTTCTCAGCCGATGCTCGCGCGCATGGCGCGTGAGGTGGCGGATCTTTCCTTTAATTGCATCACGGTCGATGGCGACACCTCGACCAATGATTCTTTTGTGATCATCGCCAGCGGGGCGGCGGGTAATCGCGAAATCACCGACCCGGCTTCGGATGATTATCGCGAAATGCGCGATGCCCTGGTCGAGGTGGCTGTCACGCTGGCGCAAGCGATTGTGCGCGACGGCGAGGGTGCCACAAAATTCATCACCATCCGCGTGGTGGGCGGCAAGGACGCCGCAGAATGCAAAGCCGTCGGTTACGCCATCGCGCATTCCCCGCTGGTGAAAACGGCCTTCTTTGCCTCCGACCCTAACCTCGGCCGCATCCTCGCCGCGATCGGCAATGCGGGCATCGCTGACTTGGATGTGAGCAAAGTGCGCTTGTGGCTCGACGATGTGCTGGTGTCCAAAGAAGGCGGGCGCAACCCGGAATACAAAGAAGAAGACGGCGCCCGCGTGATGGCTAAATCAGAGATCACCGTGCGCGTCGATCTGGCCCGCGGCAAGCTGAGCGCCACCACCTGGACCTGCGATTTTTCTTACGACTACGTGAAGATCAACGCCGATTACAGAAGCTGAGCTCGCGCTAAGCCCAAGCGGCGGGGCGCCTAATGCAGCACCCGCGGCATCGACAGCGTGAATTCAGCGATCGGCGCTTCAAATTGCGTGCCGTCTTCGGCCGTCAGGAAATAGCTGCCGCGCATTTTGCCGAAGGCCGTCTCCAGCACGCAGCCGCTGGTATACTCAAACGACTGCCCGGGTGAGAGCAGAGGCTGGTGGCCTACCACCCCAAGACCCCTGACTTCCTGCACGGTGTCCTTGGCGTCTGTGATCACCCAGTGGCGGCTGATGAGTTGCGCTGCAACCGTGCCGGTATTGACGATCGTGATGGTGTAAGCGAACACATAGCGACTCGCAGCCGGGTCGCTTTGTTCCGGCACGTACTGCACGCGCGTAGCGACTGAAATCGCGTATGAGTTGGGGTAAGGGCTGGGGCTGGGGTTTTCGTTATCGTCGGCCATGCGCTATTCAAACCCATTTTCATTAAACTGACAATCAAGACTATCCCGAATGGGGCAGCGCATGATGCGTCTTGTTTCGCACCGTGCTTCGCACCCCATCGGTGACCTATTTTTTAACGATGATTTCACGCACGATCGCCAGTCTTGCTTCCTCACCCGCACCCATCGACCCCGCCAAAAAGCGCGCACCGCACAGCATCGCACCGCAGCCCGCCGCGGCGGTTTCTCCGCAGCCCACCTATCAGCCGGCGGGGCAATCGGCATCGCATCAATCCGCGCCTGATGTGTGGGTGCCCTATTACAAAGTCACTCAGCGGCAAGGCCCGCGCAAATTGCTGCTTGAAACCTTGGGGCATGTTGGCGAAGCCGCCATGCGGCCGGGATTTTCTGTCGATCTGGGCACCGGCACAGGCGCTGCGGCGCGCCTTATTTATGAACGCACACGCTGGGAAGTGTGGGCGCTGGATGCCAGCGCATCCGCTGATCAATATCTCTGCCAGCGCTTTGGCAATCAATGCCCGCTGGGGCTCACCTTCATCCATGATTCCTTCCACACCATGCGCTTTGCCCCGAGCAGTGTGGATCTCGCGTGGGCGGGCTTGGCCTTGCCCTATGTGCCGCAAGGCGAGATCGCTTTGGTGTGGGACAAGATCGTCGATTGCCTGCGTGACGGTGGGATTTTCGCCGGCGATTTTTTCGGCCCCGAGCATCGGCATTTCGGTCGGCAAGATATGAATTTTCATGAGCCTCACCAGCTCGAGGCGCTGCTGGCCGGCATGGACATCATCAAGCTTGAACGCAATACCCGCCCGCACCCCTTTTCTCAAGGCAAGCCGATGATGATGGATTGTTACCATGTGATCGCGCGCAAACCCTGATCAAAGCCCGCCGCCCGGGCCGAGCCCAAAACCATTAAAATGTCGCCTGCCCAAGACCTTGAAAGCCCGCCATGTTTCTGATTGCGCCCAGCATCCTGTCTGCCGATTTCGCTTCCCTGGGGGAAGAGGTGAAGCGTGTCATCGCCTCAGGCGCGGACTGGATTCACTTCGATGTCATGGATAACCACTATGTGCCCAACCTCACTGTCGGGCCCTTGGTGTGTCAAGCGATTCGCCCGCATACCCAGGCGCTGATCGATGTGCATCTCATGGTCAAGCCGGTCGATGCCCTGGTGCCTGAATTTGCCCGCGCCGGTGCCAATCTCATCAGCTTCCATCCCGAGGCCTCGGAACATGTCCACCGCACCTTGCGGCTGATTCGCGATCAAGGCTGCCAGAGCGGCCTGGTGTTCAATCCTGCCACGCCGCTCGATGTGCTCGATCATGTGATGGATGAAATCGATCTGGTGCTGATCATGTCGGTGAATCCGGGCTTTGGCGGGCAGTCTTTCATCCCGCATGCGCTTGAAAAACTGCGTCAGGCGCGCGCCAAAATCGACGCTTACACCGCCCGCACCGGCCGCCACATCCGGCTTGAGATCGATGGCGGCGTGAAGATCGACAACATCGCCGAGATCGCCCGCGCCGGGGCGGATACCTTTGTCGCCGGCTCGGCGGTGTTTGGCGCGGGGCGCGAGGCTGACCCCCATCGTTATGACAGCATCATCGCCGCCTTGCGCGCTGAATTGGCCAAGGTGGGCGGATGAAAAAATACCCCGTGCGTGCTGTGATGTTCGACCTGGACGGCACGCTGCTCGACACCCTGCCGGATCTCGCCCATGCCGCCAATGCCATGCTGGCCGAAGCGGCGCTGCCCGCGTTGCCGTATGAGGCGGTCAAAAGCTTTGTCGGGCGCGGCATTCCCAATCTGGTGAAACGCTGCCTCACCGCGCAATTAAACGACGCCCCCCCAGAGGCTTTCCATGCCCGTATGGTGGATGTGTTCCGCCGCCACTATGCCGCGGTCAATGGCCGGCACACCGTGGTTTATCCCGGCGTGCAAGACACCCTTTCACGATTGCAACAAGAGGGCTTGCCGCTCGCCTGCGTGACCAATAAATCCGCGGAATTTTCCGAGCCGCTGCTGGCGGCTATGGGTCTCAAGGATTATTTCCAGCAGGTGATCAGCGGCGACACCCTGCCGCACAAAAAGCCCCATCCGCTGCCCATCATCCATGCCTGCGGCCAGCTTGGGGTGGCGGTATCGCAAGCGCTCTTGGTGGGTGACTCCGGCAATGACATCGCCGCAGCCCGCGCCGCGGGCTGTGCCGTGTTTTGCGTGCCCTATGGCTACAACGAAGGCGTGCCGGTGCGTGCGCAAGATTGCGATGTGCTGCTCGCGGATATGCCCGACCTCTTCTCCCATCTCGACCTGCCCCCATCCGCCCGTGCGGCGAGCGCGGCGTGACTTCTCACCATGACTGAATCCGAATTCAAACAGCTGGCAGCGCTTGGATATAACCGCGTGCCTGTCACGCTGGAGACCTTTGCCGATCTCGATACCCCCTTGTCGATCTATCTCAAGCTCGCCCACGAGCCGTGGAGTTATCTGCTTGAGTCAGTGCAAGGCGGCGAGCGCTTCGGGCGCTATTCCTTCATCGGCCTGCCCAGCACCACGCGCATCGAAGTGCGCGGCCGCGAGGTCAAGGTGTTCAAAGGCGAAGTGGTGGCCGAGCATCTGCCAGATTGCGACCCGCTGGCTTTCATCGAGTCCTTCCAGGCGCGCTTTAAGGTGCCCGATCTGCCCGGCTTGCCGCGATTTTGTGGCGGGCTGGTGGGGGTCTTCGGCTATGACACCGTGCGCTATATCGAGCCTAAGCTCACCCAAGCCAGCAAACCGGATGCCTTGGGCACGCCCGATATCCTGCTCACGCTCTCCGAAGAAGTGGCGATCGTCGATAACCTCGCCGGCAAGCTCACCTTGGTGGTGTATGCCGACCCGCGCGAGAGTGGCGCCTATGAACACGCCAGAATGCGGCTCAAATCCTGGGTGGCGCGCTTAAGACACGCCGTGGAAATCCCCGCCGACACGCGCGTGACCCCGGCGCTGGCCCAATCGGGCTTTGGCGAGGCGGCTTTTCTGGAGGCGGTGGGCCGCGCCAAGCAATACATCATCGATGGCGACATCATGCAGGTGGTGCTCTCGCAGCGGATGTCAAAGCCCTTCGCCGCCACGCCGCTGGCGCTGTACCGCGCGCTGCGCACGCTCAACCCCTCGCCCTACATGTTTTATTTTCACTGCGGCGATTTTCATGTGGTGGGCGCATCGCCCGAGATTCTGGTGCGCCTGGAAGACGAAATGGTCACGGTGCGCCCGATCGCCGGCACCAGGAAGCGCGGCGCCACGCCGGCGGAAGATCTCGCGCTCGAGCATGAGCTTTTGGCCGACGAAAAAGAGCGGGCCGAGCATCTCATGCTGCTGGACCTCGGGCGCAATGACGCCGGCCGGGTGGCCCAGACCGGCAGTGTCACCGTCACCGAGCAATTCGTGGTCGAGCGGTATTCGCATGTCATGCATATCGTCTCCAATGTCGAAGGCCGCTTGAAGCCCGGCATGCGCGCGATGGATGTGCTGCGCGCCACCTTCCCGGCCGGCACGGTTTCCGGGGCGCCCAAGGTGCGGGCCATGGAAATTATCGATGAGCTCGAGCCGGTGCGCCGCGGGGTGTATGCTGGGGCTGTGGGGTATATCGGCTTTCACGGCGGCATGGATCTCGCGATCGCGATTCGTACCGCCGTGATCAAGGACGGTGTGCTGCATGTGCAGGCGGGTGCAGGCATCGTGGCCGATTCTGTGCCGCAATCCGAGTGGCAGGAAACCTGCAACAAGGCCCGCGCCCTGCTG
>JBEAUN010000254.1:0-2709 GCA_041161415.1 Pseudomonadota bacterium
GTTTGACCAAGGTCTCCAAGTGCTCGAGCCCAGGTGGCTCATCGCGATCCATGAGCCCGAGCTTGAGACTTTCGAGTTTTTCAAAGCTGGCAAGTTTCTGCGTGGCTTCCAAAGAACGCAAGCCAACCTTCACGCTTTCCAGTGCCGGGTGCGATTGGGCCAGCTGCTGCAACACATCGTCGTCCAGGGGATAGTCCTCGCCGACGTAGGAATCCATTCCGTTGGTCTGCGTCTCAACGTGCGAGAGATTCGCAGGGCCTGCCCGGAAAAAATCTGTGAGAAGAAAGGGCTCGTCTTCTGTTGATTCCGTTCTCCAGAACCCAGACCGGAACGAGGGCAAGATCAACTCGCGTAGCGCAGGATGGCGCGCGATCGCTTTCATGGCGTCACGATTCCTGAACAAGCCCATGACACCTGAAACATCCAGCTTTTCAAGCTGAGGGCAGGCCTGCAAAACAGGTGCAATATGCTCGATGTTATAGATGTCCATCGCGCGCAGATGGCGTAAGCCCCCCAGTTTTGCCAGCGATGATTCAGTCGGTCGATAGTTTTCATCTATACGTAGCTTCTCGACCCTCGGATTTTTTCTGAGGAACTGCTCTGTCGCGGCTTGGATTGAATTTCCCCTTAGCCTGGTGCCGAAAACTTCGCTTGCAGATGCCAGCTGGCGATTGACTTGGCGAAGCAAGCGTCTTTGTTTGAGCGGCACAGCCTTGATCTGTGCCATGACATTAAACGCCATGAGGGCGTGATTATTCAACACATCAGTGTCGGTCTGTGCGGTAGATGTCGGTGCCGTGAATTGCGCTTCGAGGCTCTCTACGAACTTTTGCGCGCGGCTGCGATCACCCTGGCTGTCGGCGATCGCGAGAATCAGGTCATGATCAGCGCGTGGTGCGTTCATGGGGATTTCGACCACCATCGATGTGATCTTGCGTCCCCTGGTTATGGACGCTTCCTTGACCAGGCTGCCAGCAATTGCGCCTGCGTCATGATCGAGGAGCGTCTGCCGCAAGGTCGCGGCAAGATCGGCTTGAATAGGACGGCTCGGGTGACAACTTTCAGTGTTGCCATCATGGAACACAGACAAGAAAACTCGGTCGGTCGCCTTGAGCCCCGGCAGGGTTTCAGCCAGGTCGAGGTGGGTCGTTTCAGGATCCCAAACTGGGGAAGACTCATGAAATTCGTCTTGCTCGATGTGGCTGCTCGCGGCCGATTGCTGGGCTGTGTTTTGATGCGCTTGATCGCCAGGAAGGAGTTTGAAATGCACTTCGCGGCTTGCGCCATCGACCACATAAAGCGTCGCTGATGCTTCTCCCAGGCGCGCCACGCTAAGGGTCTTGTTGGCACCCAGGATGGCCACGCTTGCCGTGGGGCTGCCGGCATCGTTAGGGGAGAGCACCTGCGCCCCGTGGAAAACTCTCTTGAGCGCGGCATCGATGTCCTGCAAAGAGCGAGGCGCGGCTAAAGCCACCCGCGAGCCATCTTCCTGGCCCGCCTGCGCCACATCTACCTTATAGCCGCCAATATCAAAGTGTTTGCTGGCTAACGCCTCTGACGAAGCTGGGGCGCTATGGGAAGCAGTTTGCTGTTCGCCGACCCGCTCGAATCCCAGCCAGCGGCCTGAATGGGAAGACGCAGAGGTGTTGGCCACTTTTGAAGCCTGTTTTGCAATGGCTGGCTGAATTGAATTTCGAGTCATCGATGTGTTCTTTCGAAAAAGGTTTCGGCCAGCCGTGGCGGATTTGTCGCGAAAAATCGGCGAGGCCACCGAACGCGAGTAAAGCGCTGGGGTTGTCGCCTAAATGATCAGCACCCTTTCAAGCCACGCCGCTTCGGTGGGGATTACTGGCGCCGAGTTCCGGTTGGGCGGACTGGAGCGCCCGCTCTCGGTAGCTGGATTTGGCTCATGGTGGCGTTACTTCCCAAGCCGCTCCAAAACCTTGGCCGCGAGTCGATGAATCGGGGCAACTTCCTCTGCCGCCCCAATGAGCGCCGCTTCTCGGGGCATGCCAAAGACCACGCAGGTCTCTTCATCTTGCGCGAAGGTGGCAGCGCCGGCTTGGCGCATGGCAAGGAGCCCAGCCGCGCCGTCTTTGCCCATCCCGGTGAGGATGATGCCAATGGCATTGGGACCGGCATGGCGTGCAACGGATTGAAACAGCACATCCACCGAAGGCCGGTGGCGATTGACGAGCTCGCCATCGGAGAGCGAAGTGAGATAGTGTGCGCCGCTGCGTTTTAACAGCAAGTGCGAATGCCCCGGGGCGATATACACATGGCCTTGCAAGATGCGTTGGTTATCTGCCGCCTCGCACACCGTGAGCGCGGTGGTGCGGTCGAGCCGTTCGGCAAAGCTGCGGGTGAAGCGCTCGGGCATGTGTTGGGTGATGACAATGCCCGGGCAGGTGGGCGGCAGGCCCAGCAGGAATTCTTGAATCGCTTCGGTGCCACCGGTGGAGGCCCCTACGGCGATGATTTTTTCGGTGGTGAGGAAGGGCGCGGTTCGCGGTGCATCGATGAGTGGTATGGGTTTTTCGATGGCAGACAGTCGTCTCACCCTGGCGCCGGCTGCGGCGCGCAGCTTTTCACAGATCAGCTCGGCGTAATCGCGCATGCCTTGCTCGACCGAGAGAGTGGGCTTGCCGATTACATCCACCGCGCCCAGTGAAAGCGCACGCAGTGCCAATTCGCTGCCTTGTTCGGTGA
>JBEAUN010000292.1:0-2815 GCA_041161415.1 Pseudomonadota bacterium
GCCGCTGTTGAGCATTCCTGGCGTAGGCCCGCAAGTGGGCAACAACCGAACAGCTTGCCGCTTACTTGGGAGTGGTGCCCGTCGAACATCAGTCCGGCTCATCTGTCCGCGGCAAAGCCCGCCTGTCCAAGGCCGGCCCGGCAAGAATCCGTGCCGTGCTTTACATGGCCGCTGTGACCTCAATACAGCACAACCCTCACATCAAGGCGCTCTACCAGCGATTACTCGCTCGAGGCAAAGCAAAAACTCGCCCACCTTGCTTCGGCGTACTCAAAACCCAACAACCCTATGCGCCTTGTTATGCCCATGAAGGTTGACGGGAGAGACGGTATCTACCGCGGGTTTTGAATCGCTTCGCGATCTTGGGGCGGGTGACGGAGTCACCCACCCACCCGGTGTTTTGGCGTTGCTGGGTTGTTAGCCCACGCTGGCCTGTGCCAAGAGGCGTTGGGAATAACATGCCACGCCGGTGGCCACATCGGCGAAGGGCTCGGTGTAGCCCGCTTCGCGCAGCTTGGTGATATCGGCTTGCGTGAAGCTTTGGTATTTGCCTTTGAGGGCTTCGGGGAAGGCGATGTATTCGAGGATGCCCTGCTCCACCATTTGCGGCAGCAGAAGCGCGGATTGCCCTTGGGCGGCGCGGCAGGCATTGACAGTGGCGAGCGCCACCTCATTGAAGCTTTGGGCGCGGCCGGTGCCGAGATTGAAGATGCCGGAGATCTGCGGGTTATCGAGGAAAAAAAGATTGACCTTGACCACATCGTCGATGAAGACGAAGTCGCGTTTTTGTTCGCCGTTGGCGTAGCCGTCGCAGCCTTCGAAGAGCTTCACGCGGCCGGTGTCGCGATATTGGTTGAAGTGGTGAAAGGCGACCGAAGCCATGCGGCCTTTGTGTTGTTCATTCGGGCCATAGACATTGAAATACCGAAAACCGGCGATCTGGGAGCTTGTCTGGCCTAACTTTCTCACCACCTGATCGAAGAGGAATTTCGAGTAGCCATAGACATTGAGCGGGGCTTCAAACGAGCGCGATTCCTGGAAGGTTTTGCCGCCGCCATAGACCGCCGCCGAGGAGGCATAGAGCAAAGGCACGTCCTGCTCGGAGCAGAAATCAAGCAGGCTTAAGGAATAGCGGTAGTTGTTCTCCATCATAAATTGGCCATTGTGTTCCATGGTGTCGGAACACGCGCCTTGATGCAGAACGGCCTCGACGGCGCCATCAAAATCGCCAGCTTCAAGCCGCGCGAGAAAATCGGCTTTGTCGAGATAATCGGCGATCTCACACTGGGCGATGTTTTTAAATTTATCGCCCTGGGTCAGATCATCAACCGCGATGATGTTGTTGATGCCGCGAGCATTGAGCGCGGCGACGAGATTCGAGCCGATGAAGCCGGCGGCGCCGGTGATGATGTAATACATGACGAAGCGTCCTTGTTGTGTGGCGTGTTGCCCGCTTATTGGGCGTTGGATTCCAGCTCCTCGCGGGTGACCACCGCGGTGCCAAGCTTGCCCACCACGATGCCGGCGGCGCGATTGGCGTGCTGCATGGCCTCTTCCAATGGCCGGCCGGCGGCGAGCATCACCGCCAGGGTGGCGATCACGGTGTCGCCGGCGCCGCTGACGTCATAGACTTCGCGCGCTTGGGCACTCTGGTGGCGCACACCTTCCTCGCGGTAGAGGCTCATGCCTTCTTCCGAGCGAGTGAGCAGCAAGGCTTGCAGATCGAGCTCTTGGCGCAGAGCCTGGGCGCGGCTGGTGAGATCGTCTTCGGATGTCCAGCGGCCCACCACCTCGCGCAATTCGGCGCGGTTTGGGGTGAGCACGGTGGCGCCCTTGTAGCGCGCGTAGTCATCACCCTTAGGGTCGGCCAGCACCGGCTTGCCCGCAGCGCGGGCGGCTTCGATCATGTCGCGGATATGGGTGAGCCCGCCTTTGCCGTAGTCGGACAGCACCACCAAGTCATGCTCGGGCAACAGCGCCTTGAAGGCGGCGAGCTTCGCTTGCAGCACATCGTGGCTGGGCGTGGTTTCGAAATCGATGCGTAAAAGCTGCTGCTGCCGGCCGATGACGCGCAGCTTCACGGTGGTGGCAAGCGCGCTGTCGCGATGAAGATGCGCGGCGATGTGGTCGGCGGCCATCAGGCGCGCAAGCGCCTCGCCCGCTTCATCATCGCCCACGCAGGAAACGAGGCTCACCTGGGCCCCCAGGGAGGCGGCATTGCGCGCCACATTGGCGGCCCCGCCCGGTCGCTCTTCCGCGCGCTCGACTTTCACCACCGGCACCGGGGCTTCGGGCGAGATGCGGCTGACATCGCCGAACCAATAGCGATCGAGCATGACATCGCCGACCACCAAAATGCGGGCGGCGCGGGTGTCGGGCAATGCGTGGGGTGTGGCCATGAAGACTCCTTAGCGACGGCCGATGCCGAAGTATTGGAGGCCCGCCGCGCGTGGCACCGCGGGGTCGTAGAGATTGCGGCCATCGAAGATCGCCGGGGTTTTAAGCGCAGCCTTGATGGCATCGAAATCCGGGCTGCGGAATTCTTTCCATTCGGTGATGATGGCCAGCGCATCCGCGCCCTCAAGCGCCGCCATCGGCGAGGAGGCGTAGCGAATGCGCGGGTTGTTGCCCAGCACGCGCTCTGCCTCTTCGCGGGCCACTGGGTCGTAGGCCACCACGTGGGCGCCGTGGACCAGCAGATCGCGGATCAGCTCGCGGCTGGGGGCTTCGCGCATGTCGTCGGTATTGGGCTTAAAGGCGAGCCCCCATAGCGCGATGGTGCGGCCCTCTAATGAGCCCTCAAAATGGCGCAGGA
>JBEAUN010000330.1:0-5722 GCA_041161415.1 Pseudomonadota bacterium
TCTTTGGGGCGACCGAATAACCGATATCACTCAGGCACGATCCTTCCAGAATTGGCCTGGCGGCATCTCGGCCACGCTGGTTACACCGTATCCGCCGGAAAATCCTGATGCGGGCGGAATCCCTTTTCGTGTTCGAAAAAGTCTGGAGCGTCCTGCGGAGTGATGGCTACGGCCTGTCTTTGAGGTAGCGGTGCTCGTCGCTATTCGGTGTGCCTTCCAGCACACCTTCTTGCGCCGGTTTCCAATCGATCAGCGCATTGATTTTTTCCGCCAGCGCGAAATCCTTGTCGGTCACGCCGCCCGCTGAATGCGTGTGCAAACGCACCTCGACTGAGCCGTAGTTGATCACCAGCTCCGGGTGATGCCACGCCAGCTCAGCCAGATGACCGATCGCGCCGCTTAGCAGCATCGCGCCTTTCCAGTTCTCGGTGCGGATGAGACGGGTGATGTTGACACCATCGAATCGCCAGCCGGGCAGGGTGGCCAAGTGTTGTTCGATTTCCTGTTGCGTCATTGTAAGCGTTGTCATGTCGAGCCTATCGCGTGTTGGGCGGAGCCGGCGCGACGATGGCGGCGATGTCCTGCTCGCACACTTTCTCGCCGTTTTCAATGAAGCGAACGCGGGTGTATTTTCCTTTGGGAATGCGCACGCTCAGCGATTGCTTCAATTTGAAACTTTCGTTGCTATGCGGATCGAAAAAGCGGTAGTGAAGCTCCAACGTGCCGTCCTTTTCGATCACCCGCTCGGTCTTGAATACCGTTTTGCCAAGCGGGGCTGTCACCACTCGCGCCACCAACAGGATGCTGTCGGTGTCATACAGCGCCGCCTCAGGTGCATAGCGGCCCTTGTAGCCCATCGTCGCAGCGGGCGCGAAGTAGGCGTCATACTGCGCCGGCGTTTGAATCAGCGCGCAGCGCACTGGGTTTTTTGCTGCGTCCCAGTTTGTCACGAAATTGGCATATTTCTCTTGCGCGATTACCTGCCAAGGCACATCTTTCGCGGCGCTTTGTGCAAAGCTCACACTGCATATCAATACAGACAGCACCGCGAAAATAAGCCTCATCATGCTCAACCCAACTTGCGTTTGCGTTTAGGCGCTGCCGTGACGCCCTTCAAAGCCAGCGCCAGATAATGCCCGGTGTGGCTGCCCGGGGTTTTAGCCACAGCTTCCGGCGAGCCCGCCGCGATGATCTGCCCGCCACCCGCACCGCCTTCGGGGCCCAGATCGACCACCCAATCTGCTGTCTTGACCACATCCAGATTGTGCTCGATCACCACGATGGTGTTGCCATGATCGCGCAGGCGATGCAGCACTTTCAAAAGCAGATCGATATCCTGGAAATGAAGCCCCGTGGTGGGCTCGTCCAGGATATAGAGCGTGCGCCCGGTGTCGCGTTTGGAGAGCTCCAGGGCGAGCTTCACCCGCTGCGCTTCGCCGCCGGAAAGCGTGGTCGCGCTCTGGCCCAGCCGCACATAGGAGAGCCCGACATCGACCAGGGTTTGCAGCTTGCGCGCAATCGCCGGCACAGGCTGAAAAAACTCATGCGCCTGCTCCACCGTCATTTCCAGCACATCATGGATGCTCTTGCCCTTGTAGCGCACTTCCAGCGTTTCGCGGTTGTAGCGTTTGCCGTGGCAGACATCGCAGGGCACGAAAATATCCGGCAGAAAATGCATCTCCACCTTGACCATGCCATCGCCCTGGCACGCTTCGCAGCGCCCGCCCTTCACGTTGAAGGAAAAGCGCCCAGCGGTGTAGCCGCGTGCACGCGCCTCAGGCACGCCGGCGAAAAGCTCGCGAATCGGCGTGAGCAGCCCGGTGTAGGTCGCGGGGTTCGAGCGCGGCGTGCGGCCGATCGGGGATTGATCGACGCTGATCACCTTGTCGAATTGGGTGAGCCCATCGATCTCATCAAAGGGCGCGGGCTCGGTCGATGCGCGATACAAATACTGCGCCGTAGCCGGGTAGAGCGTGTCATTGATGAGCGTGGATTTGCCTGACCCGGAAACGCCGGTGATGCAGGTAAAGAGCCCCACCGGCAATTCCAGTGTGACATTTTTAAGATTGTTGCCCCGCGCGCCCGTGAGTCTTAGCATCTGGTCGGGTTTGGGTTTGACGCGCTTATCGGGAATCGCGATGGTGGCACGCCCGGAAAGATATGCGCCTGTCATCGAGGCTGGGTTCGCGGCCACCTCGGCGGGGGTGCCTTCTGCCACCACTTCGCCGCCATGCACCCCGGCGCCCGGGCCCATGTCCACCACATGATCGGCGCATTCGATCGCTTCTTGATCATGCTCGACCACGATCACGGTGTTACCGAGATCCCGCAGATGCATCAGCGTTTTAAGCAGCCGCGTGTTGTCGCGCTGATGCAGCCCAATCGAGGGCTCATCCAGCACATACATCACCCCGGTGAGCCCCGAGCCGATTTGGCTGGCGAGCCGGATACGCTGCGCCTCGCCCCCGGAGAGCGTGTCGGCCGAGCGGTCGAGCGAAAGATAATCCAGCCCCACATCGATCAGGAATTGCAAGCGGCTGGTGATCTCGCGAACGATCTTGTCCGCCACCGTGGCCCGCTGGCCGGTGAGTTGCAAGCTCGCGAAAAAATCGCGGCATTCGCGCAGCGCGAGCCCACTCAATTGCGGCAAGGTGGCGGCGCCAATCAGCACATGCCGCGCTTCAAGGCGAAGCCGCGTGCCCTCGCAGGCCGGGCAGGTGATGTTGGCGATGTATTTGGCGAGCTCCTCGCGCACCGCCATGGCATCGGTTTCCTTGTAGCGGCGCTCAAGGCTCGGGATGATGCCCTCAAAGGTATGCTCGCGAATCGAAGCGCGGCCGGTGTCGGCCAGATAACGAAAGGGGATTTTCTCGCGGCCCGAGCCGAACAGCACTTTTTGCTTCACCGCCTCGGGCAAGTCCTCAAAGGGCTTTTCGATATCGAAGCCATAGTGCGCCGCCAGCGAGACGAGCAGCTGGAAATAAAACTGATTGCGCCGATCCCAGCCGCGAATCGCACCGCTCGCGAGCGAGAGCTGCGGGTTGGCCACCACCCGCGCCGGGTCGAAAAAGGTGACTGCCCCCAGCCCATCGCATTTCGGGCAGGCGCCCATCGGGTTGTTGAAAGAAAACAACCTGGGCTCTAACTCCGGCAGGCCATGCGAGCACACCGGGCAGGCGAATTTGCTGGAGAAAAAATGCTCGACGCCGGTGTCCATCTCCACCGCAATCGCGCGGCCCTCTGAATGCCGCAGCGCCGTCTCGAAGGATTCCGCCAGCCGCTGGCGAACATCGGCGCGCACCTTGATGCGATCGACCACCACATCAATGCTGTGCTTGGTGGTCTTGGCGAGCTTGGGCAGCGCGTCGATCTCAAACACCTCGCCATCCACCCGCAGCCGCAGAAAACCCTGCGAGCGCAATTCCGCCACCAGATCCAGCTGCTCGCCCTTGCGATCACTCACCACCGGCGAGAGGATCATCAGCCGTGTGTCTTCGGGCAGACTCAACACATGATCCACCATCTGCGAGACGGTTTGCGCCGCCAGCGGCAGCTTGTGTTCCGGGCAATGCGGGCTGCCGGCACGGGCAAACAGCAAGCGCAGATAATCATGGATTTCAGTGACCGTACCCACGGTCGAGCGCGGGTTGTGGCTGGTAGCTTTCTGCTCGATGGCAATCGCCGGCGAGAGCCCCTCGATGGTATCCACATCCGGCTTTTCCATCAGCTGCAAAAACTGCCGGGCATAGGCCGAGAGCGACTCCACATAACGCCGCTGACCTTCGGCATACAGGGTGTCAAAAGCCAGTGAAGATTTACCCGAGCCGGAGAGCCCGGTGATCACGGTCAGCTGATTACGCGGCAGATCGAGATTGAGGTTTTTGAGGTTGTGGGTGCGCGCACCGCGAATCTTGATGATGTCCATCGGCAAAGCAGGAGGGGGTGAAAGCCAATCTGCTAATATACGCGACTTTTCACTGCCGCCCCCACCATCCTGATGTCCGCCTTGCCCTCTGATCGCATGAGCCGTGTTGAGTTGCGCGCAGGTGCTTCGCTTGCTGCCATCTTTGGTCTGCGCATGCTGGGCTTGTTTCTTATCCTGCCGGTGTTCGCGCTTTACGCGCAGGGCATTCCCGGGGGCGATAACCTGACGCTTGTGGGCTTGGCGCTGGGCGCTTATGGCCTCACGCAGGCGCTGTTCCAAATCCCTTTCGGCATGGCCTCCGATCGCTTCGGGCGCAAACGGGTGATCGTGCTGGGGTTGGTGCTCTTTGCTTTGGGGAGCTTCATCGCAGCGTCTGCGCAAGATATTTACATCACTATCCTCGGTCGCTGCCTGCAAGGCGCGGGAGCGATTTCAGCGGCGGTGAGCGCGCTGGCTGCGGATCTTACTCGCGAGCAGCACCGCACCAAGGTGATGGCGATGATCGGCTCCTCTATCGGGCTGGTGTTTGCCGGCTCCCTGGTGGCCGCACCCGTGCTCTACGGCGCGATCGGTATGAGCGGTCTTTTCATCATGACGGGCGTACTGGCGCTGCTGGCGGTGATTTTGCTGCACACCGCGGTGCCCAATCCGCCACCAAAGCCTGCCGGGCCCACGGTACGCTTCGCCAAAGTGCTGCTTGATCGCGAGCTCATGCGGCTTAACTTCGGTATCTTCACTTTGCATCTTGCTCAGATGGCGATGTTCGTGGTGGTGCCCGGGCTGTTGCTCTCCGCGGGGGCTTTGCCGGTGGGGGAGCACTGGAAGGTATATCTGCCGGTGGTGCTGGGCAGCTTTGTGCTGATGGTGCCGGCGATCATCGTGGCGGAGAAAAAACGCCGGGTGCGTGAGGTATTCCTTGCTGCGATCGGCTTGCTGTTGATCACCGAATTTTTATTCGCGGCCAGCACCCATAGTTTTGTGGGGCTGGTGGGCGCGCTGCTGGCTTTTTTCGTGGCCTTCAATATCCTCGAAGCCACACTGCCCTCGCTGATTTCCCGCTTTGCCCCGCCATCTGCCAAGGGTGCGGCTTTGGGCATCTACAACACCACACAGGCCTTCGGTCTGTTTCTGGGCGGGCTGTTGGGTGGCACACTGGCCAAGCATGGCGGCGCGGTGGCTGTGTTTGCCTCGCTCTCGCTGCTTGTGCTGGTGTGGGGTGTTGTCGCAAGCGGGATGAAAGCCCCGCCCAACATCACCCGCCGCGAGCTGCCGATTCCCGCCGGTCTTGCGCTTGTGCCCCTGCAAGCGCGCTTGGTTGCCTTGCCCGGCATGGTGGAAGCGATCGTCGTGGCCGAGCCGCGCATGGCATACTTACGCATCAATCTCGATGCATGGGATGAATCCCGCCTCACACAGATTTTCGAAGGAGAGTGTTAAATGGCATCCGTCAATAAAGTCATCCTGATCGGCAACCTGGGCCGCGACCCGGAAGTGCGTTACCTGCCCAGCGGCGATGCAGTGGCCAACCTGAATCTTGCCACCACCGATGTGAGCAAGGACAAAGCCACCGGCGAGCGCAAGGAATACACCGAATGGCACCGTGTCACCCTATTCGGCAAGCTCGCCGAAATCGCAGGTCAATATCTGCGCAAGGGCTCGCAATGCTATATCGAAGGCCGTATCCGCACCCGCAAATGGACAGACCAAAACGGCCAGGAGCGCTATTCGACCGAAGTGGTCGGTGATGAAATGCGCATGCTGGGCGGCCGCCAAAGTGGTGGAGAATCCCCCATGCCC
>JBEAUN010000352.1:0-10961 GCA_041161415.1 Pseudomonadota bacterium
GCTTGAAAACCAGCGTGGTAAGCAGAATGGTCGCATCAGTGAATTCAAGACGCTGGTTGATAGCGTCTCCACACTGGATGCGGTGGTGCTGGATGCGGCAAGCTCGATCGGTAGTGCGCTAGATCAGTTTTTTGCTTCCGCCGGGGCGTTGTCACGTGATAACGAAAGCGTGTCTTTCAAGGCACAGTTTTTTGCTTCCGCAACCCAGCTGTCCGAGCGTTTTAGTGGGGTGAATGACACGATCAATGCGTTGCGGGATGGGTCGGTGTATGGCGCCAAGGAGGCCGTGCAGAATGTCAATCGGCTCGCATCGCAGCTGACTGAGATCAATCAAAAAATCGTCGAAACCGTGCAGACGGGTTCTTTGGCGCCCGCACCCGATTTGCTTGATCGGCGTGATCAACTCTTGATGTCGCTTCAACAAGAGCTGGGTGGGCAGGTGGTGATCTCCCCCGATGGATTGGCGAATTTTTTTGTCAATGGCAACCCGATCGTAGGTTTGAATGGCGCTGCAACGCTCTCGTTTCAAAATGACAGTGTCTATCTCTCACTCAGCAGCAACCCCAATGCCATAGGCTCGAGATTTGCGATTGAGGGTAATGCGTCGGGCCGGGTCAAAGCGTATATCTCGCTGCTTAATGATTTTGTGCCGGATATCGAATTCCGGATTGGCGAAATAGCGAAAAGCGTGGCGGACACGGTCAATGCCAAATTGACTTCCGCCGGGATGCAGCCCGAGCCTGGTGGGGAGATGTTTGCCTATGACGTTGACGCCGATACGGGCGCGATCAGCAATTTCAGGCTTCGAGATGATTTGGATACTTCGGCGTCAGTGATTCTCGCCTCCGAAGCGAAAGCGATTGAAGGGATCCGGCTGGATCCGGACTCGCCCGTCACGCAATGGGCGTCGGTGACAACCTTCGTAGGTGGCGAGGTGGCTTCTTGGCGGGCGGATCTGGATGCTGCCAGCATTGTTGCGCAGCGACTCGACCAGGATCGCGAACGCATTTCGGGTGTGAATCTTGATGAAGAGGCTGCTAATTTGATCAGGTTCCAGCAGTTGTATGGTGCTGCGGCCAAGGTACTGCAGATGGGCTCGCAGTTGTTCGATCAACTGTTGAGCATCTTGCGCTAAGGCGGGAGAGACAACATGGGTTTGCGTATCAGCACCAGAATGTATTACGCCGTTGCTCAGCAATCCATGGTGCAAACTGCGGAGGCAGCCTTCGGCTGGCAACGCAAGCTCGCCTCGGGGCAACGTATCGATCGGGCGTCGGAAGATCCGGTGGCGGCGGGGCGTGCGGTGATTCTCTCCGCTCGGCTATCGCGGATCGAAATGCTGAAATCCAATCAGGACTTCGCTCAAAACAACCTTCAGGACATGGATACAGCACTTGATGCCATGCAGACCCAGTTGGGGATTTTAAAGGAGGTCGGGGTTCAGTCAGCCAATAGTGCCTTGGATAGCGTGGGTTTTGCAGCGCTGAAGGCAAGAGCAGATGCCGCTGTGGAGGAGCTTGAGAAAAGTGCTTTGCAAAAAGATAGCGCCGAGCGCGCGCTTTTTGACAATGACGTCGCCACCGAGCTTGATGTCCAAGCGGGGATGTCCGTCAAAATCTTGTTGTCTCGCAACGAGGTGTATGGCGATGGCGCCGATCTTGAGAGCTCTGCATTAATGGCCGCTGCGAGGGCGATCTCTAACGCGCTTGAGCAAGGGCGGTCGCCGAATTCGGATGAGGTTTCAGCGCTGACTGATGCGCAGGAAGTTCTCATCAGAGCCAGAACCAAGGTCGGTCTTGAGATCAATGCCACGGATGGCTCTCGATCAGCAGTCGAGGCTTATGAACTTGGCATATTGCAGCAAAAATCAGCTTTACTGGATACAGATATCGCAGAAGGTGTGTCGGAGTTTTCGCGGAACATGACGCTGCTTGAAACAGCCCGATCGCTATTCGCCAAGATCAATTCCACGGGGTTGTTCGGCTTGATGAGATAAAACCAGGCAACAACAAGGGAGTGCCGGCTCAACGCCGTCAAAGAATAAATGAATATCCCGATAGGCTACATCATCACCATCGTTTGCGCGTTGGGGGGTTATGCGCTTCATGGTGGAGACGTGAAGGCACTGTGGCAGCCCACCGAATTGCTGACTATCGGGGGCGCTGCCGTGGGTACTATGGTGGCGTCAAATCCGCCCGCCGTTATCAAGAAGTTGATGTCTGTCTTGGCCTTGGCATTCAAGCCGGCGGTAGCCAATAAGCGCCGGGCCCTGGATTTGTTGTGCCTCATGTATGAGCTCTTGAGCAAAATCAGAAAAGACGGGCTGATGTCGATCGAGTCCGATATCGAAGAGCCGATGAACAGCAAGGTTTTTGCGAAGTATCCGGCCATTCAAAACGATCACCATCTGGTGGATTTCATCACCGATTATCTTCGCATGATGCTTTCGGGGTCGCTCAATGTCATTCAGATCGAAACCCTGATCGATCGCGAACTTGAAGTGCATCACCATGAAGAAAGTGTGCCTGTAACTGTGCTGCAGAAAATGGCTGATGGCTTGCCAGCATTCGGTATCGTGGCGGCGGTGATGGGCGTGGTCAATACCATGGGGTCGATTGGTATTCCGCCGGCGGAATTAGGGAAGCTGATTGCTGCAGCCCTGGTCGGCACCTTTTTGGGTATTTTGCTTTCGTACTGCTTCGTGGGCCCGATCGCTTCCATGCTTGAGCAGCGCAATGAGCAGGACAGCAAGTTGTTTGAAGCGGTGAAGATGGTCTTGCTTGCTCACCTTAATAATTTCCCGCCCCCGGTTTCAGTGGAATTTGGCCGCAAGATTTTGTTTGCTGGCCAGCGGCCTTCCTTCAAGGAGCTTGATCAAGAAACCAAGGCAGTGAAAGGTCGCTAGTGGCTACCGCCAAACCCGCCCTCAAGGACAAATCGCTCGCCCCGATTGTCGTCAAGCGAATCAAGAAGGGAGGGCATGGTCACCACGGCGGTGTGTGGAAAATCGCTTACGCGGATTTCGTCACCGCCATGATGGCCTTTTTTTTGCTGATGTGGGTGCTTGGTTCCACCACCACCGGCGACTTGGCAGGCATCTCGGCTTATTTCCAGAATCCTCTTCGTGTCTCCATTCAGGGTGGCCAAGGCTCGGGTGACGCAACGCGCCCGATGAAAGGCGGCGGCGAAAATCTATTTCGTACCGAGGGGCAGGAGTCCCGGGCGGATTCCTACAGCGATCAACGACGGGTCAGTGACTCCCAAACCAAAGAGGGTCTGAAGCAGGAAAAGCAGATCTTCGAAAACGCCAAAGAAAAAATTGAACAGGAGATCGAATCGGACCCGGTGCTGGCCGACCTTAAAAACCAGGTTTTCATCGCTGTGGGCGTGGAAGGCCTGCGTATCCAGATCGTTGATGACAAAAACAGGCCGATGTTTGCGGTGGGGAGTGCCGAACCGCTGCCTTATACCAAGCGATTGCTGCGCACCATTGGCAAAGTGCTGTCCGAGCTCACTAATGCGGTGCGTTTCGAAGGCCACACCGATAATCGGCAATTTGGTAATGGGCCGGCAGGCTATGGCAATTGGGAGTTATCGAGCGAACGCGCCAATGCAGCGCGACGTGAATTGGTGGTTGGCGGCATGGCTGAAAAGCGAACCGCACAGGTCGCCGGCTATGCCGACAGCCTGAAATTAAATCCTGATGACGCCTCCGACCCGATCAATCGACGCATCTCGATCACCGTATTGCGCAATAACCCGCTGCCCGGCGAGAAAAAGCCTGATGATAAAGCGCCAACGGCTGCCCCGGCCGCTCAACCAGGCAAGGCTCCGGATGCTGCGGCTGCATTGAAGAGTGCTAGTGGTGGGGTGGGGTCAGACCAGCAAGCCGCCGCGGCGCCAGGTCGGACGCCGCTTGCGCCAGGGGTTTCGGCTGCACCTTTGTTGCCGCCTGCGCAGACACCTGCGCCTGTGGTACCGCCCTCTGCGCCTGCGTTACAGCCCCCGGTTTCTGTGCCCCCCCGCGAGGTGCCGGCTAAGCTTCCCGAGCTTCCATCCCCGGGTGTGGCACCGGCCAAGCCTTCGGGCGGCACGCCATTCTATCAATTGCCGCAACGCCCGGGCTTGTCCCTGCCATCGAGTCGCTCACCATGAAGCTCTGGCGCCTCGCACTGGCGGTGTTCTGGGTCTCGGTGCTGATGGCGTGCTCGGAGTATGGTGAGGCCCGTCGTGCCTATGAGCGCGGCGATTACAAGCTTGCGTATCAGCATTTGTCAGCGCTTGCTGGAAAAGGCGATGCCCGGGCGCAATTTGATCTGGCGCATATGCACTTTTCCGGTATCGGCGTGCCGCCCGATACGTCCCGCGGTTGGAGCTACCTTATGGCTTCCGCCAAAGGGGGTAATACTGCCGCCATGGTTGAGCTGGCGATGCGTTATGCCAGCGGCATTGGTACGGAGCAAAGTCTCATCATGGCGGCGCGATGGTATCGCCACGCCGCTGGTTTGGGCGACCCGATCGCGGCCTACAATTTGGCCTCCATGCACGAGGCCGGCACGGAGGTCGCCAAAGACCCGCTGCGTGCCTACGCCTGGTATGTCATCGCCCAAAAAAATGGCAATCAGGGCGCACGCGAGCGCGTGGACGAACTTCGCAGTAAGATGCTGCGAGAAGATGTCGAGCGCGGCGATGCCCTGGTCAAGCAGCTACTGATCAATCCGGAGTCATAAGCCAAGCACATCTTCGCCACATCGACGCGAGGGCTTGACGCATGGCAGAAGAACAGGAGTCAGCGCAGGAGCGAACGCAGGAGCCCACCGAGCGAAGGCTCGAGAAAGCGCGCGAGCAGGGCCAGTATCCGCAATCCCGAGACCTCACCACGCTGTTTATTATTACTGGCTTTGTGTTGTTGGCCATGACCTCGGGACCGGCGCTCGTCGAGCGCATGGTGCGCATGGTGCGCCATGCCCTGCGTTTTACCGAGGTTGATCGGTTTCATGATTTTCTGCTGGAGTTCGGCACCGATTCGGTGATTTCGGTCATGCTGTTTTTGCTGCTGGTGATCGGCACAAGCTGGCTGATTTCCGCTTTCGCGCCTTTGATACTGACCGGCTTCCAGCCGAGATTTGCTTTTCGTTTCGATATCTCAAGGCTTGACCCCATTGCCGGTATTGGGCGGATTGTCTCGCTTCGCTCTCTGGCGGAATTGGTCAAGACGGTTCTCAAAGCGGCACTCGTGTTGGGCGTCGGGATTGCATACCTTTTGGCCCTGCTGAGTAGTGTGCGGATGCTGGTGGCGGTCGGATTCGAAGATGCGCTCGCGGCCCTCAAACAGATGTTGCTGGTGGGGGCCTTGGTACTGATTGCACCGCTGGTGCTGATCGCTATTGGGGATGCGCTATTCCAGTGGTTTAGCTTTCGACGGCAAATGCGTATGTCCGTGCAGGAAATCAAAGAGGAATTGAAGGAGTCGGAAGGCTCGCCGGAAGTGCGTGCGCGCATCAAGCAGCGCCAGCGGCAAATGGCTGCGAGCCGCATGGTGGCGGCTGTTGAGCGGGCGGATGTGGTGGTCATGAACCCGGAGCACTTTGCGGTGGCGCTACGCTACGACCAGGCTCGCATGGCTGCGCCTGTGGTGGTGGCCAAGGGGCAAGACGATGTGGCCCTCAGGATGCGCGAAGCGGCAATGGAGCATGGTGTGCCCGTGGCCCCCCTGCCGCCGCTGGCGCGCTGGATGCATTCAAGACTTGACGTGGGGATGCCGGTACCTGCTCAGCTATTTGAAGCGGTCGCCAGGGTGCTGGCCTGGGCTTACAACATAAAACAAGGCGGCCGCGGGTTGCTGGATCTACCCGAAGTGGGCCCCTTGCCTGAATGAGCCCAGCGGCAGCTATTTGCGATGGGTTATTCTTTTTTTGGTTTCCAGTTCTTGACCCGTTCCCGCACGGTATCTTGCTCGACCGCGCTCAGGCGGATGGCGACAGCATCGCGTAACTGCTTGGCATGGGGGTCCCCGGCGTTGGCAACCAGCGTGAGCCAGAACGCGGATTCCACGAAATCTTGTGCCACCCCTTTGCCATCCATATACATCGCGCCAAGATTGTTCTGCGCCATGACTTGCCCTTGGTTGGCTGCTCGAAGATACCAGCGAACAGCTTCGGCGAAATCCTTATCAGGGCCGGTGCCCTCGAAGTACATCAAACCCAAGGTGAATTGCGCATCGCGGTCACCTTCTTTAGCGAGCTTGGAGTAGGCCACATAGGCGGTTTTGTAGTCGCCTTTGCCGTAGGCGGTGACCGCGTTCTGCGCGGTGCGATCACAAGCTGTCAGAGCCAGCATGAGAAAGGCTCCAAGGATTGTGGCCATGGGCAGTTTTAACCAGTGCCCTCTGGTGTGAAAGCTTTTTGTAGTTAGCATAGCTTCCTATGTCTCCTGGTGGTGTGGACGTTGAGGGTTAGGCTACAACATGTTGATCTCCCGGGTATATTGATACGTCATAAGTAGCATGAAAATCTGCGCTTAAACAGTGTCGGAGGCTATGCTACATTCCATGGGTGTGCAAATCGAGACAGGCTTTTGGCGATGATCGACGATTTTGCTGCAAAGGGGGGCGTTTCGACCTTGTCGGCTGGCGGCGAGGTGTCTGTCCTTGAGGCCCCCTTTCTCCCCCAGTCTTTGGATGCCACTCTGGCATCAAGGCAAGGCGATGATCTTGATTACGACGACCTTGCGCCCCCGTCTCATGCCCCTCAAACGCAGTTTGAAGCTGAATCTGCGTCGCCACCGCAGGCCACCCTGTCCCATACCCCGGCGCACGATGGGCTGACTGTGCATGTTTGCCGTGGCACGGGTGATGGCGGTTACATAGACGCGCTCATCGCTGCGCTAATCGGCAATGGCTGGAGTATTGAATCAAGCTCTGCGGCAAACCCTGCTTCAAACGATGGGCCAGTCGGGAGGCGTGAGCCAGGCGGCCTGGCTTTCAACGATGGCAACATACATGTTGCGCTGGGTCTGGGACTGGGCGGGGCGCATGCCATGTGGTGCGGCAAGGACGGACGCTTGGGGGCAATGGATGGCGTGGTGGCGGTGTGCCCTTTCCTTGGATTCGATGCGCCGATCTACCGCAGTAATCAGAAGCGTGTGGGACGTCTTCAGGAGCGGGCGTTTGCTCTGGCGGGGCAAGGACGCTGGCGTTCGATTGCAGCGCGAGTGGAATGTGTGGGGGCCTACTGTGGGCTGGGCAACTTCGCAAGCCAGCCAATTTCCTGGGCCGATGTCGTGGATTGCGCGCCCCACCTGGATTTTACGCAGCTCATGAGTCAGCTGACCTGTCCCCATGTCCTGATCCTTGACGCCGAGGATCCAGAACTCGATGCCGACCGAGCGAAATCACAGATTCCTGCGATGAGTGTGCTGGCCTCGGCGGACATCCGGGTGCTTGGCGACAGCGGCTTGTTGCATGCTGTTGAGCATGCGCTCTACAGTATCATCCGCCATCATCGGGAGGGCCGCGCTCAAGCGGCTTCCCCCGCCAACCCGATCCCAGGGAACCATCCTTTATGAGTGCAGCGCGCTTGTTAAGACGCATGACGGGCCGCGGTAACCCTGCCGCATCGGAAACAGAAGAACCCATCCTCACCCGGCGGCATTTGGCCAACGCCCGTCCGGTGCCGCGCAGCATCGAGGAGTGGTGCCTGATCATTTCTTTGTGCTTGATGGCATCCATGGCGTGCTGGTTGGTTGTCGCGGGGAGCACGTTGGCCAGAGTGAGCAGTTATTTATCCCATATCGAGTTTCGACCGCCGAGTTTTCAGATGTATCTGGCGACACTGCCAGGCAAAACACCGCCCGACGGCGGGGATGTGTTGCCCCTTACCGCCAGCGAGATTGCTGCGGTCAATACGCTGGCTGCAATCGAGCGCGCTTTTGAATCAATCAGGCAATTTGAAAACGCCCGTGCCGAGTTCCGCTTGGGTAAGGCGAAAAGCGTACTGAGCGGCGTGACGCCAGGATCGCCGGCACAGCAGGCCGGTTTGCAAAAAGGCGATGAGCTGATCACGATTTGGGGTAAGCCTGCAGGATCCGTCTGGGAGTTCTTCACTGCCGTGGCAGCAAATGGTGCGCCCTCTGCCGAAGTTGAATTAAAACGTGGCGAGACTGTCTTTCGCGCCACGCTGATGCAAGGCAGTGGGGCGCAACTCGATCTGGGCAATATGGGTGCTCAGATCGATGTGCCGGATGGCGTTCGCTATCTGGGTCCCGGCGATGCAAGGCGCTTGGCAGAAGATTTTATTCGTGGTTACGTGGAGAGTGTGTCGCCTGAATGGCGCAAGGCCTACGCCGCCAGCCTGGATAGCTTCATGCGAGCTTTGTCCAAGCGTGTGGAGGACCAGAAAGCGCGCTCTCCGCGCGATCCTGCCTATCTTCGCAGCGAGTTGATGCTTGTCTGGCATCACGAGGCTTTCACTGCGGAGCTCGAGCGCCTGCGGTCAAAGTCCGCAGAAGCCACGCAAGCTGTGGCTGCCGCCATGTCCGGCCTTGGTCGCGCGGCTGCTGGGTTGGCGACGACAATCTTGCTGGCGCTGGTTTCACTGGCGTGGCGCGCCCGCAACTCGGTGCGACATCGAGGTCGGCGGTAAGCTTTCTGGCTGATTCACCTGTCATGCGAAAAATCCTTGCCGCGGTTTTCTTGATGGTGTCTTGCACGAAGATCGTCGCCGCGGGGGAGATGCCGCCCGAGATTCAGGCTGCGATTAGACAGTTTCTTCATGCGCAACCTGCCTTGTCTGCTGAAAAATTTGAGCTCGAGTTTCCCGCTTGGCGTGGCAAATCCTCTGACTGCATGCGCCCTATCGAGGTCAGCACCTCGCAGCCGCGCTTGCGCGGCAAGGTGTGGTTTCGAGTGCATTGCAGTCAGCCTCTTTGGTCTGCGATGGTGGTCACCAAAATCAGCCTGCCAGGCGAATACTGGGTAGCTGAGCGTTTTCTACCGGTAGGTACGGTCCTTGTGGCTGGTGACCTTAAACAGGCGGCTGCAGATCTGGCCATGCTGCCTGATGATTTGGTACGTTCGGAAGAAGAGGCGTTGGGTCGGGTGCTTGTGCGCGCTGCGCCTGCGGGTCGGCCGGTTCTGCTAAACGCCTTGCGCGAAAACGCCGTCGTTAAAGCTGGAGAGAAGGTCAGAATCAATATTCAAGGTTCTGGCTTCGTTGTGGCGGGGGAAGCGGTTGCGCTCTCGAATGGTGCAGCGGGTGAAACCGTCAAACTCAAATTGCGTGATGGGCGGCAGCTTCAGGGGCGAGTGGTAAAGCCGGGTTTGGTGGAAACAAATTTGGAGTGATGCCCTCAGGGGACGATTGATGAAGATCGATGACAGCAAACCAGGTTCTGTCGATGTGCGGCGCGGGACGCAGCGAGGCGGCGTCGATTCGCGCATACCCGATTCAGGCGTGGCCCCAGCCCCAAGTGCAGGCCCGGCAGCCAACCTATCACTAGGCTCTGGTACCAACGTCGCGGCGACCGTGGCGGCAGCAGGCTCGGCCGGTGCGAGCGAGATCTCTGATGTTGAGCTCCTCGATAAACTTCGCGAGCGGATAGAGAAAGGCGACTTCGAGGTCGACTACGACAAGCTCGCGCGTTCAGTGCTGGAAGAGGCGATCGCAGCGGCTGGCCGTCGCGATGAGTGAAAGAACGCTCGAACGCGTGATCGACAGGCTGGCGCAGGCGATGTCCCACCAGCGCTCGGTGCTGGAGGCTTCAGATTATGCAGCCCTGGAAGCGCTTTTGCCTGATTGTGAATCCGCGCTGGCCGAGCTTGAAAGCTACCCTGGTGGTATGGCGGCTGTGAAGCGCGATCTGGATGCGCTTCCCGAAGTCGATCGACAATCCCTCGCGGCGCGACTTGAGCGCGCCAATATCGACCATAGAGTCGGCCGAGATCTCATTGCACTGGCTATGCAGCGAAGCGCTGCTCTGCATGCCTTTGCTGCCACCCAAAGCGAATCCGCGACCTATTCGCAAGAAGGCAGCGTATCGCATGCTACGGGCAGCTTACTGTCACGTAAGGTGTGAAACGCTAAGGTGGGTGTGCGCAACCCCTCGCGACAATGCTTGCACTGCATCACGATGGGCTAGATAAACTGCCGCTCGCGCAGCCATTTTGTGGCAACCCACTTCTCCCCTTTTGTAACTGGCACGCTGGCGTGCTCTGAACGCGGGTCGATAACGTCTGCCCAGCTAGACGCAAAGTAACATGCGTGCCCTGCGATGGGGGCGGCTGTCATGCCCACCCTGGGGAATGAAGTGTGGCCGCCCGCCTCGGGTGTGTTGAGATACATGAGTAGGGTGCCCAGGCGCTGCCCGCCCCGCGCAAGATGGGTGTGCGAGCCGGGGAGCGCCGGGTCGAAGTAATCAAAGTGGGGCCGATATTCTCCGCCGATGCCGTAACGCAAGACTTGCAGGCCTTCACCATTTTCGACAGGCCAGCCGGTGAGCGCGGCGATGCGTTGCTCAATTTTGTCGATGAGCTGCGTCTCGCCTCGGTTGAAAAAAGCGCCATCACTGGTGCGCGCGTGATGCAGCTGCGCCTCGCCGGTTTCGCGCGAGACTGTGGTGCTGCGCGCAAGCCGGCTTTTGGCGAGTTCAATCAATTCGGCGCATTCCTCGGCAGAGAGAAAATCGCGGAGCACCACGATCTCCGGGTCGGCGAGCTGGCTGGCAACGGTCACTTGCCGGTCGGGCAGGGCAAGGGTGGTTTCTGTGCCGGCCCCCTTGATCTGCGGCCCGCTCCCCGGCTCCAGGTGGCGTGCCACGGCTATGATGGTGGGGTCATCATGGCCGGAATCGCGCATGGCCTGGATCATGGATTCAGTGGTACAGCCCCGGGCGCGGTTTTCATCGGCCCATTGGCACAGGGCAAGAAGATCTGCAGTGCTCACGGTTTATTCCTTAGTCAGTCG
>JBEAUN010000008.1:0-2714 GCA_041161415.1 Pseudomonadota bacterium
TGCTCCAGCCAGCGGGCGAGCTCCTCGGGGGTCACGGGGGTGAAGACGGACATGGTGGGCGCAGTGTGGCGAGATGAAATAAGCGGAGCGTCAGAATTCCTTGATCACCCAAGTGGGCACGCGCAAGCCGGAATCCAGCGGCTCTTCGCGGGCGAAGTGGCCGTCGCCGCGGTTATCCACGAGGTAATACGGCCTGCCATGCGGCGGGGTGATCTTGATCATGTAGAGCCGGCCCCTCAAGCGATATTCTTCTACCTTGTCTTCGCCGCGCTGGGTGATGGTCACCTGCGGCTCAAGCGCACTGTCCGCGGGCACCGGCGGCGGCGCGGGCACAGGCTCGAGCGCCGGCGGCCGCGCTTCAGCCAGGGCGGCGGTGGATATCAGCAAGCTGACCAAAAAACAGGCGCGCAACATGATGAGCTCCATGAGGGAGGCCCGATTCTACCAAAGGCGCCGGGGTGTGGCCCGGATGGTTTTTTGGCAGACTCGGGTTACTTCCCATAGCCTGCGGTATCCACCACATAGCCCACTTTGTCTTTCGCGAGTTCGGTGAACCACATGTTGCCCTGCGGCCCGAGGATGATTCGATGCAGCACAGCACGTTCGGTGGGCAGCGGCCACTCGGTGATCGACATGTCTTTTTTGACCAGTGCGATCATGTCGGGCGATTGGGCGGTGAGCCAGAGCTGGCCCGCGCCATCGAAGCCTAAACCGGCGAGTTTCATGTTGGCTTTCGACACCGAGTAGGCGCTCATATTGCCGGCCACATCGACGCTCGCGAATAGGCCGCCGTTTTCAAGCGAGAACCACATCAGCGGCAAATTAGGGTCCGGCACGATGGTGATCGGCCGGCCGCTGCCTTCGGGCACCGGGAATTCAAACATGAAGCCATCAGGGTTCACAAAACCCACCGCCGCGCCTTCGAGCGCGGTGTACCAGACATTGCCCTCGCGATCGGGGCTCACATAAATCGGCTTGGAATCCGGGTTGGGTAAGGGGTAGAGCGTGACCTCGCCGGTGTCGGGGTTGAGCTTGCCCACCACATTGCCGCTTTTGCCGGCGAACCACAGCGTCTTGCCATCTTTGCCCACTGCCAGGCCATGCGGGCCGATCTCGCGATGGTTTTCATTTGACAGCGAAAACTCTTTCAACACGCGGCCGGTTTTCATGTCCACCTGCGCGAGCGTGTGGCGGGCTTCGAGGCTCACCCACAGCCGGCCCGCTTGATCGAAGACAATGCCATGCGGCGCACTGGCCTTGGGCAGCGGATAGCGGCGTGTCTCGCTGATCGGGGTGACGCGCACCAATTGCGCGGGGGCAATTTGAGTGACCCAGACATTGCCATCGGGCCCCGCGGCGAGATCATGGGTGCTGCCATCGGCATTGGGCAGTCTGATTTCCATGAAGCGATTGCCCGGCAGTCGGGCATCGATATCCACCGCGCGGGCAGGCAGGGCAAGGCAGCAGGCCACCAGCAAGGCGGTGAGGGAGTGGGCGAACTTCATGTCATGGCTCCGCTTCAAAGAATTGCTGTGGATTGTAACGAGGGCGAGGTCTTTGCGGGGAAATGACGATGGCTTATCCCCAGAGTGTGTGGACAAAGCTGTGGTCAGCGTTGGTACAGGTGGTGTAACACGCGGAATGGATTGGAAAAAATTATGATGCCCAAAAATTAGGCAGCGATTTTTGGAGGGTTTTCCCCATGAACTGTGGATAAGCTTGTGGGGTGTGATGGGGCAGGTGAGCTAACTCGCCATCGCAAAAAGAAAAATTCTCTTTGCCTCATTTTTAGGCAACGGTGTTTGAGGTGCGGCTGATTCAAAATTGAACAGCCGTACCTCGGCCCTAGGCGCTTTGAAGACGCTCACAAATCGTCTGCGTGAGCCCCGCTTGGTTGAGCGTGTAAAAATGCAACCCTGGCGCGCCGGCGGCCAGCAAGCGTTCGCACAGCGCGGTCACCACATCCAGCCCGAAGTCGCGCACTGACTCGGCGTCATCACCGAAGCTTTCGAATTTAAGCCGCATCCAGCGCGGGATCTCGGCGCCGCAGGCATCGGAAAAGCGCGCGATCTTGGAAAAATTCGAGATCGGCATGATGCCGGGCACGATCGGGATGGTGATGCCCGCCGCCTGGGTTTTTTCGATGAAATGGCTGTAGGCGTCGGCATTGAAAAAATACTGCGTGATCGCAGAATCCGCGCCGGCATCCACCTTGCGTTTGAAATTTTGCAGGTCCAACGCCGGGCTTTTGGCTTGCGGGTGATATTCCGGGTAGGCGGCGACTTCAATATGAAACCAGTCGCCAGTTTCCTCGCGGATGAAGCTCACCAGCTCATTGGCATAGCGAAAATCGGCGGCTTCCATCATGCCCGAGGGCAGGTCGCCGCGCAGGGCCACCAGCCGGCGGATGCCGGCGTTTTTGTAAGCTTGCAGCAGCTCACGCAAATCCTCTCGCCGCGCGCCGATGCAGGAAATATGCGGCGCCGCAGGGGTGCCTTCGCGATGAATCTCCAGCACTGTCTCCAGCGTGCGATCACGCGTGGAGCCGCCGGCGCCGAAAGTGACAGAAAAAAATTCAGGTTTGAGCGCAGACAGCGCTGCGCGCACTTCTCGCAGCTTGTCTTGCGCGGCCGCGCTTTGCGGCGGGAAAAATTCCATGCTGACGGCTTGGCTCATACAGGCCCCCAAAGCTGCGCGGCCTGGCCGATTAAGCC
>JBEAUN010000075.1:0-4783 GCA_041161415.1 Pseudomonadota bacterium
GGCTTCGGTTTGGCCCAGTGCAACATGCAGCCACGCCACGGCGGGTTGATGATTGCGGTTGGGTGAATTTTGCAGGTCTGACTAAATACCTCAAGCTGGTTCCCTGGAGGACCCCGCAAGCTGGACAAATCACTGCGCTGTTTCGGCACTGCCCTTCAATCCGCACCTAAGAAGATATTCGTAAGTGCTCTCATAGAGCGCCGGCGCTCGCGAAGGATCGGATGAATCACCCAGCGGCACGAAAATCACCATACCCTGCCTTGCCCGCGTTAGAAGAACTCTGTAGGCATTTTTCAAATACAACTGACGCTCGGCGCCATTGACGCGTTGCCATTTCGTGCCTCGAAAACTGAAAAATTGCCACCGATCTTTTTCTTGACGGAAGTCTGCATCCCACGCTACACACGTCCAATCAAGCTCAAGGCCTTGAATGTCGAATTCGCTAGCCGCTTCCTCTAAAAAATAGGAGGAGCGTACGTCTGAACGGCCGTTTAAGAACCATATCGGCGCATCGATCTTCGCCTTAATCCAAATTCCCTCAGACCTAAGACGATAGGCACCAGATGAAGCTGTCAAGCCGTATCTTTCGGTGCCCCTGGCCTTGGCACGCAACCACGCACGCGCCTCATTGATGTCTCGCGTGAGAAGGATCGGATATTTGTCCGCGATCGATGCGTAGAGGTGTCTTGCTTGATCGGGTCGGTTTTCGACCACATGCCCGATAAACTCAGAGAGCATCTCTGCACGAAACGACCGAATAGAAACCCCAAGATGCAAAGCCTCATCCCACAAGGCTGGCACCTGTGCAAGATTCAGTGCCGTGTCGCTATCCCAGATGTAGTCCCGGTCGTCGAGCCGATTGGAAACATAGAGGTCCCAGCTCGAATAACGATCCTTTAGGGCCGAAATCCACTCGACCAACCCAGCTTCTCCGGTATTAATCTCCTGCCCACCGCCAACGAGGCAAATGACTACACACCAATCCACATGGCGGTCCATCACGCTAATCAGGAACGCGGGCTCTGACAGGTCAAACGCAGTCTGACCGCGTTTTTGCTTCATGAATTTGCTTGTCATCTCGCGATTCCACGCGCGTTGAGCCTCATCAAAAATAACCACCTTTTCGACAGGAGCGCCCGGACTGTTTAGAGCATCATCACGGAAGTGGTGAATGTTCTGAATAAACGCTGAAACCTCTCTGTATGCCTGATTTCTTGGAATGCCCTCACGCTGCGCCTTATCTCGCGCCAGCGCTTCGCGAAGAACATCCACGAGCGGTCCATTGCCAGAGAGGAAAACGGCGTGCTCATCTGAATGCGTCTGCGCGCGCGAGGTGGCAATATTGAGGCCCGCGAGTGTCTTCCCCGCGCCAGGCACACCCGTGACAAAACAGATTGCTTTTCTTTTGCCGACTTTCGCTAATTCGATTACTTGTTCGATACGCGCGGCGGTTCTACCCAGGTTGTCGGCGCCTGCTTCAGAGCGGGTGATTTCCTTAACGTCATGGCATCGATAAAGCGCCAATGCGGCTTCAACAATGGTCGGTGTGGGCTGGTAACCCGATCGGGCCCACGTAGGCCCATCAATGGAAATGCTCAAGCAATTTTGAGACGCCAGTGAAATCATCCCAGGCAACTCGGATAGGGCCACACAAATCGGCGTAGCAACACGATCTGCAGCCCAAACAAGCTGGGTGTTTGACTGCGGCGCTGCTGAAGTGGCAATCAGCACGGGCAGCACATCACATCGATGACTTCCTCGATGGAAATTCTTCAGGTCGAGGGCATAGTCATGAACCTGGTCAATGGCGCGCTTATCAAAATCGCCGGCGCCAACCTTGAACTCAATAACAAAAATTACGCTGCCACTGATGATCACCACATCGACCCGCTTGCCCATGCGCGGAATAGAAAATTCAAAATAAATCCAGCCGGCAAGCGTGGAAGGAATGGAGTTCTTCAAGAGCCTGATCTGTTCCCGCCAGGCGTATTTCTGCTGATGCTCAAGCGCGAAACCATGACACCGTGTCAATATGCCCAAGATTTCGTCATCAGATGTGCTGAGAAATTGCCCCAGCTCGGCTTCGTAGTACGCGACTGACGAAATAGCGTGATGACCGCCGGTCTCTCCTACCTGGGCCACAGCGCTCACACCCCGCCAAAACACACATACTTCATCTCGAGATATTCCTCGATGCCGTGGCGCGAGCCTTCGCGGCCGATGCCGGATTGCTTGATGCCGCCAAAGGGCGCGACCTCGTTGGAGAGGATGCCGGCATTGACCCCCACCATGCCGTATTCGAGTGCTTCGCTGACACGGAAACAGCGGGCCATGTCGCGGGAGTAGAAATAGGCGGCCAGGCCGTATTCGGTATTGTTGGCGCTTTGGATGACGGCGGCTTCGTCGGTGAAGCGCAGGATGGGGGCGAGCGGCCCGAAGGTTTCTTCGCGCGCGCAGCGCATGACCTGCGTGACATCAGTGAGCACGGTGGGCTCGAAGAAATAGCCACCCAGGGCGTGGCGCTTACCGCCGGTGAGGAGTTTCGCGCCGTGGTCGAGTGCGTCTTTGATGTGGGCTTCGACCTTATCGACAGCCGCGGCGTCGATCAGCGGGCCGACCTGGGTGCCGGGTGCGTCCCCTGCGCCGACTTTCAGGCTGGCGACGCGGGCGGCGTATTTTGCGACGAATGCATCATGCACGGCGTCATGCACATAGAGCCGATTGGCGCAGACGCAGGTCTGGCCGCTGTTGCGGTATTTGGCCATCATGGCGCCTTCGACGGCGGCGTCGATGTCGGCGTCATCGAAGACGATGAAGGGCGCGTTGCCACCTAATTCGAGCGAGAGTTTTTTGATGGTGGGGGCGCACTGGGCCATCAGCAAACGGCCGACTTCAGTCGAGCCGGTGAAGGAGAGTTTGCGCACGATGGGGTTGGCGGTGAGCTCTGCGCCGATCACGGCGGGCTCGCCGGTGAGGATGTTGATCACGCCTGCCGGGATGCCGGCGCGCTGGGCGAGCTCGCCCAAGGCCAGCGCGGTGAGCGGGGTTTGTTCGGCGGGCTTGATTACCACGGTACAGCCGGCGGCCAGCGCCGGGGCGCATTTGCGGGTGATCATGGCGGCGGGGAAATTCCAGGGCGTGATGAGGGCGCACACGCCGATCGGCTCTTTGATCACCATCAGCCGTTTGTCTGCGGCGGGGCTGGCCAGCACCTCGCCTTCGATGCGCTTGGCTTCTTCGGCGAACCATTCGATGAAGCTCGCGGCGTAGAGCACTTCGCCGCGAGCTTCGGCCAGCGATTTGCCTTGCTCAGCGGTCATGATGGCGGCGAGATCATCCGCTGCGGCGAGGATGAGGTCATGCCAGCGGCGCAGCGCCGTGGCGCGGGATTTGGCCGGGCGTGCGCGCCAGGCGGGCAGCGCCGCTTGGGCGGCTTCGATGGCCTGGGTGGTCTCTGCGGCACCGAGCTTGGGCACCTCGCAAAGAAGCTGGCGGTTGGCGGGGTTATTCACCGCGAAGGTGGCGCCGTGCGCGGCGCTCACCCAGCGGCCGTTGATGAGACATTGCGTGCGCAGCAGCGCGGGGTCATTGAGTTGCATGGCTTAAGCGCGGGACGGGGTAAAAACTTGAGTGTACTGGATGCGTGCCGGGGGCGGCTGAATGCGGCAAACCCGCGCGATCAGGGCACATCGGAATTCGCCATGCGGCCCATCACGCTATTGGCATGCGCTTGCTGGCGGGGGCCGAAACGCGTTTCGTATTTGCGCGGATTGGGCAGCATCACCGCCAGATGCGCGGCTTGGGAGGGGCCGAGCTGAGCGGCGGAGACGCCGTAATAGCGCTGCGCCGCAGCCTCGGCGCCAAACACGCCATTGCCCCACTCCACCACGTTGAGATAGACCTCGAGGATGCGTCGTTTGCTCATCACGGTTTCGATCATCAGGGTGATGATGGCTTCTTCGATTTTGCGCAAATACGATTTGGAGGGCGAGAGAAAAAGATTCTTGGCGAGCTGCTGGGAGATGGTCGAGCCGCCGGCGACGACCTTGCCTTTTTTCTGGTTTTTTTCCAGCGCGCGCTGGATGCCTTCCCAATCGAAGCCATCATGATCGACAAAGCCGTCATCTTCCGCTGCGACCACGGCGCGCTTGAGATGCACGGAAATGCGCTCATACGGCACCCAGCGATGCTTGAGCGCAGCCTTAGGATTTTTTTCCTGCAGCTCGGCCAAGCGCAGGCTCATGAAGCTGGTTTGGGCGGGGTTGTAAAAATTCCAGAACAGCACATGGCCGAAAAACCAAAGCTGCACGGCGAGCATGAGGCCGAGCGCCAGCAGCATAAGGCGTTTCAGCCACCGCCCCATGATCAGCCGGCGGTGCGCATCTGAAACAAAATGCGGCTGGTATCCGGGCGCACGCCGCGCCACAACAGGAAGGATTCAGCCGCTTGCTCGACCAGCATGCCTAAGCCATCGCTCGCGCGCGCCGCGCCTTGGCTGGCGGCTTGCTGCATGAAAGGGGTGCGGCCCTTGCCATAGACCATGTCGTAAGCGAGGCTCTCTGGGCCATAAAGGCCGGCGGGGAGCTTCGGTGCTTCGTTGGAGAGGCTGGCTGAGGTGGCGTTGATGACAAGATCATATTCGCCCCCAGCGAGTGAAGCGAAATCGCAGGCATTCAAGCGAATCGCGCCCAAGCCGACCGCCGCGGCAAGCCCCTGGAAGGTGTTGCACAATTCCGCCGCGCGGGCGGCGGTGCGGTTGGCCAGCGTGAGCGAGGCCGGGCGC
>JBEAUN010000080.1:0-7414 GCA_041161415.1 Pseudomonadota bacterium
GCTTGAATCTTCTGGCGGAGGCCAGGTGCGGCTGGCCGGCCACCTTTGGCATCACTCGGGAAATCGATTTTTCAATGTCGATGGCCGGGTAATGCCCGGCATCCGCGAGCTCGCGAGATAAGAAAATATGCCCATCCAGGATTCCGCGTGCGGTATCGCCAATCGGGTCATTGACATCATCGCCTTCGAGCAAGACGGTATAAAAGGCGGTAACCGAGGCGTGCGGATCAGGGCCATTACCCACCCGCTCAACAAGCTCAGGCAGCCGGGCAAAAACACTCGGCGGATAACCGCGGGATACAGGCGGCTCCCCCAAGCTCAAGGAAATCTCACGCTGAGCCATGGCAAAGCGTGTCAGCGAATCGACTATCAACACGACATGCTGGCCCTGATCTCGGAACCAGGTGGCCACATCGGTCGCAAACCAGGCGCCGCGCATCCGCGCCAAGGGTGAAGCATCCGCAGGTGCGGCCACCACCACCGCTCGCGATCTCGCCTGCGAGCCCAGAATCTCATCGCAGAATTCGCGCACTTCACGACCCCGCTCCCCCACCATGCCGATCACCACCACATCGGCCTGCACACTGCGGGCGAGCATACCCAGCAAGATGCTCTTACCCACCCCGGAGCCGGCAAAAATCCCGATCCGCTGGCCGCGCCCCACGGTGAGCAGGGCGTTGATCGCCCGCACGCCGACATCCAGGACCTCGCGAATCGGCGAGCGCACCATGGGATTGATCGGCCCACCGGGGCGCCCTGCAGCCACATCGGGCCGGTGGCCCAAACCATCCAGCGGCCGCCCATACCCATCGACGATGCGCCCCAACAGCGCTTCGCCCAAAGGCAAGGAGGGTGACGAAACCACCTGGGCGAACCCCCCACGGGTCTGAGCTGGGGTGTTGGCCGGATAGACCACCGCGCCCGGCGCGACACCTTGCACCGGATCGATCGGCATGAGGTACGTGATGGCGCCGTTAAAACCTATGCATTCCGCTTCAGCAAAGCCGCCGGAGGACATCTCCACGCTTGCACGCTGCCCGATCACCATCGGCAGGCCGCCGACTTCAAAGACCAAACCCGAAACACGCTGCAGTCGGCCTGCTCGCAATGAGCGCGGTGCGGTGCGAACCCGCTCGAGGGCCTGCGCGAGGACGGGTTGAAGGGGATGGCGCTCGCTCATTTTCACCACCCGCGCTGTCAGCCGATTTCCGGTTGATTGGGGGCCAACGGCAAGTCAAGCGCCATACGCAGCAATGCCCCGCGCGCCAGTGCCCCGACATTGATGCGCGCACCATCGACCTCAACAAAGGCATGGCCAGGTGGCACCGAGGGGTCGAGTTGAATCTGGCAATTCAAGGGCAAGGATGCATCCTGCAGAACGCCCTGCCAAAGCGTGACCTCATCGGGTGAGAGCCTCACGAACAAGGTCTCACCGGGCCTGGGCAGGCGCATCAGCGCTTCTTGCACTGCCGCCATGAAAGGCCCGCGCTCAAGGCTCTCCCGCCCGGAGAGTCGCTGGCCGATTTGAAACGCCAACTCAGTCAAATCCGGCCCGACCACCTGCGGCAAATCCGCAAGCACTGCGCAGGCCGCCTGAAGCGCTGTGGTCAGCTTTGCGATCTCACCCCGCGCCTCGGCGAGTGCGGCCTGCCGGCCCTCTTCTCGCCCCTGGTCGAAGCCCGCGGCATATCCTTCAGCCATGCCTTTGGCAAATCCAGCCTCACGCCCATGATCATGGGCATTTTTTTGCACATCAGAGCGCATCAGATCCAGCTCGCCCGCAGTCGGCAAGCGCAGCTCGCCCTGGTCATCAAAGAGGGGAGGATTCCAAGGCTGCACCATGGCTCACCCAGGGCTCATTGAATGAAGTCGGAGTTATCGCCAGTGGACAACATGATGCGCCCCTCCTCTGCCAGCGTACGTGCCACAGTCAGAATCTCGCGCTGCTGGGCCTCCACCTCCTGCACCCGCACCGGGCCGCGCGTTTCAAGATCGTCACGCACTGTCTCGGCGGCCCGCTTGGCCATGTTACTGAAGAGCTTGTCACGCAGTGCGGGGCTCGCGCCCTTGAGCGCCACCACCAGCACATCAGCAGAGACCTCGAGCAACAGCGTCTGCAGCGCACGGTCGTCGACTTTGATAAGGTCCTCGAAGGTGAACATGCGGTCGCTGATCGCCTCAGCGAGCGACTCATCAAATTTGCGGATTTCGTCGAGCACCTGTTGATCGGCGCCCTCTTTGAGAGTGTTGAGGATATTGGCAGTGGGCTCGATACCGCCAAAGCTGATATCTGCCTTGTCTGGAATCACTGCCGCCGCACGCGCCATCACATCGTTGAGCTCCTTCAATGCTGCTGGCTGCACCTGCTCGAGCAAGGCCACGCGCAACATCACTTCATTTCGGGAAGACTCATCGAAAAGCTTCACCACCTCGGAGGCTTGCTGGGTGTTCACCACCGCCAGCACCGTCGCTACGATCTGGGGGTGCTCATTGCGAATGATGTCAAATAGAACAGGCGGGTCAAGACGATTGAGGGTCTCGATGCCGGACATATCGAATGAAGACTCGATACTGCCCAGCACACTCTCGGCGCGCTCCTTGCCAAGTGCTTTCTCCAGCATCTGATGCACCACGCTGTCGGCATCGAAAGCGATGCGGGCGTTAAGCATCGTGGTCTTGCGAAATTCACGCAGCACATCGAGCACCAGATCGCGACTTAACGCGCGCACAGACGCCATGCGGGCCGACAGGCGCTGAATTTCAAACGGGGTGAGGTGGGCCAACACATTCGCTGCGCCTTGCTGACCAACAGCCAACAAAACCACCGCGGCCTTGGTCGCGCCATCCATCTCTGCCAGGGCACCCGGTAGCGCCACATCAGCATCGTCTTCCGCCATCGCCGACCCTGCCATTACAACCTCCTCCGCGTGGGGGATGGTGTTGCAATCAGACTGTCACCTTGTCAGATCATGCCCCACCCAAGTCATGGCGGCAAGCCCGATGTCATGCGGGCGCGGGAAGATCGCCCCGATCAAGACTTGGCTCCACCCTTCTCGCCGCCCAACCAATCCTTGACGACAGAGGCCACCACCCGCGAATCTTTGCCCACATACTGCTTGGCGTAATCCAGCAGATTGTCATATTCGCGACGCGTCTCTTCGTCAATACGGCGCAAATCCGACTCGAGGCGCTTGCGCTCCTCCTCAAGCATTTGCCGCTCTTGCTGAAAATACTCGCGCCGCTCACGCGCCAAATCAGCTGGCGACATGGCATTCACTGACAAAGCCATGCCCTCCGCTTCCGCACCTGCCCCACCAGCGAGTGCGCCCTTGCGTGTGAAAAGAATGGGGCGAATCACCCCCCACACCACCACCCCGATTGCGATCGCCAACAACCCGAATTTCAAGATCTCTTTGGCAAGATCCAGCACCTCAGGCTGCTTGTAAATGGGTAACTCTTCAGCGGCAGGCGCGGGGTTGAACGGAATGTTCGCCACGCTCACCGAATCGCCGCGCTCTTTGCTAAAGCCCATGGTGTCGCGCACCAGCGCGTTGATCTGCTCCATTTCTTCCGTACTAAAGGCCTGCGGCTTGGCATTGCCGTCCTTGTCCGGCACGCTGCGGTAATTCACGATCACTGCAGCCGACACCCGCTTGACTTGGCCGCGGCCATTCTTGGTATGGGAAATCGCCCGATCTAGCTCGTAATTGGTGGTTTGCTCCTTGCGGGCATTGCTATTCAAACGCGGCAAGGACACCCCAGCACCCCCGGGTGGCGGCACCGCATCGATCGGCGCGAGGCCATTGGCGGGCGGCTGATTGGAGAGCGCACCGGGCACGCCACCATTCGCCGTATTGCCGCCGTTGGATTCAAGACTCTGCTGGCTGCGAATCGCCGCTTGATTGGGCGGAGAGTTCGGCCGGAATTTTTCTTCGGTGAGCTCCACTTGGGTGAAGTCGACATCTACCGCTACTTGCGCGCGCACATTATCACGCCCGACGATCGGCTCAAGAATAGTGACGATGCGCTTGGTAAAAGCGGACTCCACCTCATTGACATACTTGAGCTGCGTGGCATCCAGGCCCGAGGCTGCTGAGCGCTGCGGATTGGGGGCGAGCAAGGCGCCATTGGAATCGACGATCGTCACAGCCTGGGGCGCAAGCTGAGGCACGGAAGAGCTCACCAGATGGGTGATCGCCACCACCTGTTGCTCATCGAGAAACCGCCCCGGATGCATGGTGAGCACCACCGAAGCACTGGGGTGCTGCTGCTCGCGCACAAAGGCGGACGCCTTGGGAATCGCCAGATGCACCCGCGCGCGGTCGACTTGGGCGAGCCCCTGAATACTCTTGGCGAGCTCGCCTTCCAGTCCGCGCTGGAAATTCACCTGCTCAACAAACTGACTGGTGCCCAGCTTCTGATTTTCCAGCAGCTCGAAGCCGATGGTGCCCGCTTTGGGCAAGCCCTGTCCGGCGAGCTTGAGGCGCGTTTCGTGCAACACACCACCGGGCACCATGATCGCCCCACCCCCCTCGGTGAAACGATAAGGCACATTCATCTGCTGCAAGGACGCGATGATGGCTGCGCCGTCGCGCTCATTGACATTGGCGAACAACACACGCCAATCGCTTTGACCCCGTACGGATTGGGTGGCACTGAAGATGATCGCTGCCGCCGCCATCACACCGGCTGCCAAGGCAAGCTTCTTGCCGATCGGCAAGGCCATCACACGACTGAACAACGGGTTGGAATTATTAGCCATCGTCCCCGCACTCGAAGGCGCGCGGCTTGCCGCACGCGGGTTGCTGGAGGTGGCAGCGCCACCGAGCCTGACGACGGTGGCATCCGCGTCAGCTGCAGCCATCAGATTATTGGATTCACCCGGCTGGCTCAAGCCCTTGTCTCCCTCAGAACTTTTGTTGCATCAAAAGTCATCACGGGGCTAGCAAAGTTACGCGTTGGACATATACTAGTTGCAGCAATAACTTTTGTCATCAAACGGCCAGCCACTTCAAACAAATTTTTGAATTCGGGGCACATTGCTCGATGACCTCACGCACGCCGCACCCCGCCGAGATCGCCTCCAGCCTGAACTCTGCCTTTCAGATGTTCCTCGAGTCCTCGAGTGGCTTGCAGCACCAGCATGAAGCCTTGCAGCGCCAGATCAATCGCCTCTCTGCTGATCTGCATTTCGCCAATCACAAACTGCGTGAGCAGATCGATGAAAAAGCCGCCATCGCAGACAAACTGCGTGCGCTGCTTGCTGCACTGCCGGCCGGCGTGGTGGTGGTGGAGGACGGCATCATCACGGAATTCAATCCTGAAGCGGCGAAAATCCTGCCTGCGCTTGAGCTTGGCACCCCATGGCGCCTCCCCGAGGCCTGGACCAAGACCGAGGTGATCGAAGAATTCCGCACTCACGCCGGCGCGAACGAGCGTTTCATCCAGGTGCGCGATGCCGCTGACGCACTAGGACATCGTCATATCATTCAACTGCTCGATGTCACCGACAATGTCCAGGCCCGAGAGCGCGCCGAGCGCGAAACCAAGCTCGCCGCCATGGGCCGCATGGCCGCTGAAATCGCCCATCAGCTGCGCACGCCGCTTGCCACTGCGACCTTGTATGCAGGCCACCTGTGCAACGACAGCACGTCCAGCGATGACCGCAAAAAATTCTCAGATCGGCTGCGTTCGCAATTGCTGCACTTGGAGCAACTCGCCAGCAGCATGCTGGGATTTCTGCGCCAGCGACCCAAGAACCCGGAAGTGGTCGCGATTGCCCAGATGCTTGAGCAGGCCGCACAAACCATCCAGCCGCTTTTCGATGAGCGCGGCGTAAAACTCGAGCTTGCCTTGCGCGGCAAACACCATGTGGTGACCATCAACCCGCATCAGATTCAGGCCGCGCTCACCGCGATTCTCGAAAATGCCCTGGGCGTCTCGATGCCCGGCAACACAGTGCGGCTTGCAAGCAAGATCGTAGGTCAGCATGTCGAAATCCGCATTGAGGATGAAGGCCCGGGCATTCATCCAGATGTCATGTCGCGTCTGTTCGAGCCATTCGCCACCACGCGCTCGAATGGCACCGGGCTGGGTTTATCCATCGCTCGCAGCGCCATCGAATCGCATCGCGGTGAAATCGCCGCGGGCAATCGCGCCCAAGGAGGCGCCTGGTTTAAACTCACCCTGCCATGTCTGAAATCACTTTGACGGAACCCCCTGTCCTGTTGGTCGAAGACGACGCCAACCTGCGTGAGGCGCTCACCGTGACGCTTGAGCTTGCCAACGTGCCGCACGTGAGCTGCGGCAGCGCCGAAGAAGCCATTTCGCGTTTGACAGGTGGCGAGTATTCCATGCTGATTTCCGATATTCGCTTACCAGCAGCAGATGGGCTCACCCTGCTCGCCGCGGCGCGTGAGCGCTCACCGGATCTGCCCGTGGTGCTGATGACCGCCTATGCCGATGTGGCGCTGGCGGTGCGCGCTTTGAAAGAAGGCGCGCGAGACTTTCTCACCAAGCCTTTCATGCCCGATCATCTGGTCGAGGTGGTCAGCCGTCATCGGCGCAAGCTCGTCCACACCAAATCATCGCCCACCCCAGTAGCCAGCGACCCTGCTTCGCGCGCCATCCTGGCACGCTGCCAGCGGGTGGCAAACACCGATGCAACCGTCTTGCTGCTGGGTGAATCCGGTGTTGGCAAGGATGTCTTTGCCCGTCATCTGCATGACTCATCGCCGCGTGCGGGCAAGCCCTACATCGCGCTTAACTGTGCCGCGATTCCAGAGAATCTCTTGGAATCCACGCTCTTCGGCCATGAGCGCGGCGCCTTCACCGGCGCCACCAAAACCCAGCCGGGAAAATTCGAGCAGGCCAATGGTGGCACCCTGTTTCTCGACGAAATAGGGGAGATGCCCATCGAGACGCAAACCAAGCTGCTGCGCGTCTTGCAAGATGGCATCATCGAGCGGCTGGGCGGCTCCCAATCCATCGCAACCGATGTCAGACTCATCGCCGCGACCAATCGCGATCTGGCTGAGCGGGTGAGAAACGGCCACTTCCGTGAAGATCTCTTTTTCCGTATTGCCGTATTTCCACTGCGTATCCCCGCGCTGCGCGAGCGGCCGCTCGACATCATTCCGCTGGCAGAAGAATTCCTCGCCCGTTACGGCCGCACCATGGGCCACCCGGCGGCCAGGCTCTCGCACACTGCCGCGCAAGCACTCACCGAGCATGACTGGCCGGGCAATGTGCGTGAGCTTGAAAACACCATCCAACGCGCCTTGCTGCTGTCCGACAGCGAAGAAATCGGCCTGGACAGCCTTGAGCTTGGCACCCTGCGCGCAAGCCCCGCCGCTGCATCAACGCAGGCCACCGCTAATGAAGACATGGATGTGAAAAAACTCGAACGCAATCA
>JBEAUN010000128.1:0-4446 GCA_041161415.1 Pseudomonadota bacterium
AAAGGGATGGGGAAGAGGGCGCGCACGCAGCCCACGCGCTCGGCTCTGCCAACTGATTGTGATGAAGTGGTTTTTGATGCTCCGGCCCTGGCATGCGGGCAGACCACCGGAGCATCAAAACTTTCATGCGATCAAGAGCCAAGCGATTTACACGCTAACTCAAGGTCGCCTTTAGAAGGTTTTCCTTGTCGCATCGCCCCGGAATCGAGGCTTCGCGGTACAATCCCGCGGTTCGCGAGCGCCTTGTCCTCGCCTCGTTCTTATCTCAATCCGCCCAACTTTCCGAGTGCCGCCATGCATCCCGTGCTCAATATTGCCGTCAAAGCCGCGCGCCGCGCTGGCGCCATCATCAACCGCGCTGCGCGCGACATAGACCTTGTCTCCATCAGCGCCAAGGGCCATGGCGACTTCGTCACTGAAGTCGACCGCGCCGCTGAAAACGCCATCATCGAAACCCTTCGCGAAGCCTACCCAAGCCACGCCTTCCTGGGCGAAGAATCCGGCGCGCAGGGTGAGTCGGAATTCCAGTGGATCATCGACCCACTGGACGGCACCACCAACTTCATCCACGGCTTTCCTCAATATGCCGTCTCGATTGCGCTCGCCCAAAACGGCGTGATGCAGCATGGCCTGGTGTTCGACCCCAACCACAACGAACTCTTCACAGCGAGCCGCGGCAGCGGGGCCTTTTTGAATGACAAACGCATCCGTGTGAGCACCCGCACCAAGCTTTCCGATGCGCTCATCGGCACCGGCTTTCCCTACCGCGAATTCGCCCATGTCGACACCTATCTCGCCTTGCAAAAAGAGCTGATGCAAAAGACAGCGGGATTACGCCGCCCGGGCGCCGCCTCGCTGGATCTCGCTTATGTGGCGGCCGGTCGGCTTGATGGCTTTTTCGAATTCGGCCTTGCGCCATGGGACATGGCCGCCGGGAATCTTTTGATCAGCGAGGCCGGCGGGCTGGTGAGCGATTTCAGCGGTGAGCCGGATCAAATGAAAAACGGTAATGTGCTGGCGGGCAACCCCAAGATCTTCTCGCAACTTCTGCAGATTGTTAAAAGCTATCAAGACGCCTGACCGGGCTTCAACAGACACTCACCCACCTCGCACGAAGGGCAACTAGTCTGGTCACGGAAACCTATCGCGCACCCCTTGAGACACAGAAATGTTGGCAGGCAGGCGAATAAGCGCCCGTCCTGGGTATAGCGAGGGATATTGAGGATGGCACCGATCGATGAAACACGCATTCGCGAGGCTCTGGCGAACAGCAAAATTCAATCCTTCAGTTCCGAGCTCATTGCCGTTCAATCTTACGGTGATGATGACGCCCTCTATGCACCCCTGGTCCGCGCTATTGAGTGCGAGCCCTTTTTGCTGGCCCGCGTATTGCGCGTGGCGAACTCAGTCACCTATTCGCGTTGCTTCAGTGGCCCGGCAGTGGGAGTTTACGAGTGTCTGTTACGCATAGGATTGACGCAGGCGAAAAGAATTACCGAGGACTTTCTGATCGACCAAGCCATAGGCCGAATCGCTCGCGCCAACCGTTTTTCTCGATCCATCTGGCGCGAGGCGAAGCTTGCCGGGGCGGTCGCGCGGCTATTGGAACCCTACTGCGACCCTCCTTTTAATGAAGTCAGCGCAAATCTGCCCGCCTGTTTGTCCTATTTGGGTGAGATCTTTGTGATGGGCTTGGTCGAGTCTGAGAAAGACATCCCAAAGTTCACGCTCCCCAAGGAAGATGGCTCGGCTCAACCAGACTTGGTTGAGATATCCATACTGGCAGCCGAAAAACTCGACCTGCCAAAGTTTTTTAACCATGTGCTGAGTGCCTTGCCGCTGGTCGCTCAAGGCCGTAAATCGGATCACAGCAATACTGCGGCCGTGATTCTTCTGAGCCGTGCGCTCACCAAACAACTGCGCGTCGCCTCATCCCTCAGTGCCGAGATTCCATCGACGAGCCTGCAAGCCGCGCGGGATTTGCTGGAGATCTCAGACCTCGAATGGGAGCGGCTGACCGTGGCGGCGCAGGCCCTCATGGAGCGTCCGAGAGCACCTCTGGGGCGCGAGACCGACCAGGCATCCCAAATGGTCGCTTGAGGCAACGACCTCCACAAATCAGACAAGCGATCCAGCCTGCCGATTGAGACGGCGAGCGCGGTCGCGCGCGGCTACACAACGCCTCAAAAAATTTTCCGAAATAATGTTGCCGCCATCGATCCTCATCGATATAATCGCGGCTCTTTTTTGACGGCCAGGTAGCTCAGTTGGTAGAGCAGCGGATTGAAAATCCGCGTGTCGGCGGTTCGATTCCGCCCCTGGCCACCACGCCCCTCCCCTTAAGCAGCACAAACCCATTTCATCGAGACCGGAATTCGGCGGCCATCTCAATTCGCCGCGGGATTTACTGCTGCGCGAATGCGCTCAATGCCCACTGGGTCATCCAGCGTGGTGAGGTCCCCCGGATCCTGACCTTGCGCAACCGCAGCAATTGCACGTCGCAGCACTTTGCCTGAGCGGGTCTTGGGTAACTGCGAGACCACATGCACCTGGGCCGGTCGGCCAATCGCACCGAGGGCGGCATCCACGGCCTGCATCACTTCGCGCTCGAGGATCTGGCAGGCTTCAAGTGTCGCGAATTTCGCAGGGTCCTTCACCACAGCAAAAGCAAGCGGCACTTGGCCCTTTAGCGCATCATTGACCCCTACCACCGCCACTTCGGCAATCGCGTTGTGGCCGCAGATTGCCTCTTCGATCTCCCGGGTGCCGAGCCGATGGCCGGCGACATTGATCACATCGTCGGTGCGGCCGAGGATGAAAAAATACCCCTCTTCATCGCGGATACCCCAATCGAAAGTGGAATAAGCCAGCTTGCCAGGAAAGGTGGTGAAGTAGGTTTTGACAAAACGCTCGTCTTGGCCCCACACCGTACTCAAGCAGCCCGGTGGCAAGGGCGGCATTACAGCGACCACGCCCTTTTCCTGCGCGCCGGAAATTTCGCTGCCGTCTTCTTTGAGCAGTTTCACGTTGAAGCCATAGGCCGGAAAGCTCGGCGAGCCGGCGCGGGTAGGCATTTTCTGCACCGAAGGCAAAGGCGAGAGAATCGCCCAGCCGGTTTCAGTTTGCCAATAATGGTCGTACACGGGCTTGCCCAGTGTCTCTTCCACCCAGCGATGGGTTGGCTCATCCAGGGGCTCGCCCGCAAGAAAGAGATGTCGCAAGGAGGATAAGTCATAGGCCTTCATGAAAGCCGGGTCTTGTTTTTTCAGCACGCGCACGGCGGTCGGCGCTGAGAACATCACCGTGACCTTGTGATCCTGCACGATCTTCCACCACACACCTGGGTCTGGCCGAATCGGCAGGCCTTCATAGACCACGGTGGCCATGCCATGCAAAAGTGGGCCATAGACGATGTAGGAATGCCCCACCACCCAGCCGATATCAGACGTGGAAAAGAAAGTCTCACCCGGCTTGCCACCGTAGATGTAATCCATCGAAGTCGCCAGCGCCACCGCATAGCCGCCGGTATCACGCTGCACGCCCTTGGGCTTGCCGGTGGTGCCGGAGGTGTAGAGGATGTAACTCGGATGCGAGGACTCCACCCACTCGCAGGGCACGTCCTCGTCGATATGGAACTCGCGCAGCATGGCGTAATCCATGTCGCGCCCGGCGATGATGGTCATGCTGTCTGCGAGATTGCGATTGACGATCAGCACCTTGGGAACGCTCGATTGGCAAAGATCGAGCGCTTCATCCACCAGCGGCTTGTAGGGAATCACCTTGCCGCCGCGCATACCGGCGTCGCTCGTCACCATCACTTTAGGATCAGCATCATCGATGCGTGTGGCGAGTGACGCAGCGGCAAATCCACCGAACACCACCGAGTGAATCGCGCCCAGGCGCACGGTGGCAAGCATGGCGAAAACCGCTTCCGGGATCATGGGCATGTATATCAGCACCCGATCCCCTTTGCCCACGCCCATGGCTTGCAGCACGGCGGCCATGCGCACCACCTCAGCATGCAACTCGCGGTAGGTGTAGCGCTTCTCCTCGCCGGTTTCGGTGGAGATATAAATCAGCGCCGGCTGATTGGCCCGCTTGGCAAGATGGCGGTCAACCGCGTTGTGACAGAGATTGAGCTTGCCGCCGACAAACCATCGGTTGAATGGCGCGCGCTCATCGTCGAGCACCTGACCGAAAGGCTGATGCCAATCAATACGCTTGGATTCTCGCGCCCAGAAACTCACCGGGTCAGCAATCGATGCGGCGTGGAATTCTGCGTGTGTTGTCATGATGCCTCCTCCCGGTATGTGAGTCATCTGCCCGCCGATGCCGCAAAACTCAAGTGTCGACGGCTGCTCCCTTACGTGCGCCAACAGCACGTTCCTTCAATCTAGACAGCTTGAAATTCATTTGGAATTCTCTTTCGATCAGCCGCAGCAAAGG